>CAMHMW010000106.1 GCA_946186335.1 uncultured Candidatus Melainabacteria bacterium | reverse complement strand
TTGCTTTTTCCTCTTTTTCAAGTTCCTGTTCGATGTATGCGTCTAAATCTTCTTCAAGAACTTCCAGTTCGTATTCCGCACAGACTTTTTTGATAACATCAACATCAATAAGTTGGTTAACTGTTGCCATTACACCGTTTAACATTAGGAATTTAACGATTTCTGCCGGTGTTTTTTTGATTTTTTCGGACAGTTCGGAAATAGTCATAGCCTGAGTTACAACGATTTGTTTTACTTCTTCAACATCTTCCGTACGCTGGGTTTTCTTTTTGTGATGTTGTGCTGCGGCTTTTTCTAATGAAATTCTTTCCTGTTCTTCTTTTTTAGAAAATTCTTTATCTTTTTTCTTTCCGTCATTTCTGCGTTTAGAATTGTTATTCATACCGCCGGGTTTATTTTCATATATTTCCTGCGGAATAATACGGCGTTCTATCGGTTTTTTAGCCCCGAAATCTCTGTTTTCTCTTGCCGGTTTATCTGGTTTGGTAAACTTTTTATCCCCTGCCGGCTTATCGCTTTTTGGCGGGAATTTCTTGTCAAGCGGTCTTTTAGCCGGTTTATCCCCTGCCGGTTCATCTGTTTTTTTAGGGGCACGTCTTACGATTTCGAGACGATTTACGGGTTTTACAATTTCAACTTTGGGTCTTTCAACTTTTTCGGTTTTTTGCGGAGGGGTTTCTTCTTTTTCTTCCGGTTTTTCTACGGGTTTTTCTTCCACAGGCGGTTCCGGTGTTTTAGCTTTTTTAACAACAAAAGCCTTTGGTTTTGCGGCTTTTTTAACTCCGCCGTTTGCAATAAAGTCTTTCAGACGGCTTATCTGATCAACCGTAACTGTGCTTGAATGAGTCTTGCCGGTTATTCCCAATTGGGTGAACTTTTCAATGACCTCTTTGCTCGGAAGCCCGAGTTCTTTTGCTAATTCACTTATTCTAATCGTTTCGTAACTCATTCAGTAATTGTCCTTTCAATTCGTTTGGTACAGAGGTTTTTAGTTGCTTTGCCAGTTTATTTTTTTTAAAGGCTTCCTCTATACAAGATTTATTATAACAAAGATATGCGGATCTGCCAAATGTTAAGGAATCAGGATTAACAATAATACTTCCGTCTTTGTGGTTAACCGTAATTTTTATCAGGTCTTTTCTGTCTTTTACCTGCCGGCAGGCGGCACAACATCTTTCTGTCAATATATCCTCTATTCTGTTTGTGCCAATTTTTCCAACTTCAGTTTTTGGTCGTATTCAATCAGCAATCCTATAAGTTCTTCCAAATCGCCGTCAATAACTGTCCATACGTTGAGGTTGTGACCGATACGGTGATCTGTCAGACGTCCCTGCGGGAAATTGTATGTTCTTATACGTTCCGAACGGTCGCCTGTCCCGACTTGTGAGCGGCGAAGGTCGGTTATTTCCTGCATTTGTTTTTGGACTTCCATATCGTACAATTTTGAACGTAAAATTTGCATTGCACGTTCTTTGTTTTGAAGTTGAGAACGTTCTTCCGTGCAGAAAATCATAATCCCTGTCGGTTTGTGGAAAAGTCTTGCTGCGGTTTCAACCTTGTTAACATTTTGTCCGCCCGCACCACCTGAACGTGCCGTTGACATTTCAATATCTTCGGGCTTGATTTCAATTTCAACATCATCAACTTCCGGCATAACCGCAACTGTTGCGGTTGAGGTATGTACTCTGCCCTGAGATTCCGTTTCGGGTACTCTTTGGACTCTGTGTACTCCTGATTCGTATTTTAACTGTGAATATACGGCATCTCCCTTTATTGAAATAATAATTTCGGAGTATCCGCCGGCTTCACATTCTGTTTTGGAAAGTATTTGGGTTTGCCACCCCTGTTTGTCTGCAAATTTCAGGTACATTCTTGCCAAATCGCCTGCAAAGATGTTTGCCTCATCTCCTCCTGCACCGCCGCGGATTTCAAGCATGATATCTTTGTCATCCATAGGGTCGCGGGGCAAAAGAAGAATCTTCATTTTTTCTTCAAAAACCGGAAGTTTTGCTTCATTTTCTTCCATTTCGGCTTTTAAAAACGAACGCATTTCTTCATCTTTTTCTTCGTGAAGCATCTCTTTTGCATCTTCAATGGCTTCTGTTGTCTGTTTCCATTCGTAGTACAGATTAACAGTTTCTTCCATTGATTTTCTTTGTTTTGACAAATCTCTGAAACGGTTATAATCCTGTATTACGGCAGGGTCTGAGAGCGTTTCGCCCAATTCTTTATACTTCTTCTCTATCTGAAGAATCTTATCTAACATATCTTTCATACTTTAAGATTAACAAGAACATAATGTTTTTGCAAATCAGCCCGATTTGATTACCGTCCGAAGTGTTTTTGGCGTAATCTGAGGTTGGCAAGTTCCTCTTTAATTTCTTCCGAACGGTGTGAAAGTCTGTTATAAACCTGCGAATTTATTTCCCCTCCGATTAAAAGAAGAATTGAAGTGTAGTATAACCAAATCATAAGGATAAAAAACGCACCGATTGTACCATATACGATGTTGTACGTACTCAAATTGTTGACATATATTGAAAATCCCCATGAACCTAATAACCAGAATGTTGTAAAAAATATAGTTCCCGGTAGGGCGCTTTTACGTTTAAATGCTTCGTTTCCCCGAAGGTCTGGCAGGATGTAATAACTCAAAAATGCCATTACGTATAATGCCAAAAAAGATATTGGCCAACGCAGGGTCAATATCATAATTGCCGTTCCCTTTGACATATTAAAATGTGCGACCAGAAACATAACAATAACTTTACCGAAAATGATTACGTTAATCGTCAAAAATAGTACAAGAACGTTAACAAGAAGCATTAAGAACGATAAGATTCTTGTGTAAACAAAATTTCTTGTTTCTTCAACTTTGTATGCTCTGTTTAAGCCTTTCAGAATAACGGCAACTCCGTTTGTTGAAAGCACGATAGTTGTTATGATACCGATTATGGCAAGAAGTTTTCCGTGATTAAAAATCATTGTTTCTTCCAGTACGGAATGTAAAAGGTTCATTGCCTGATGGGGCATAATGCTTGACATAACTCTTAAAACCGAATCAAGATAAGAGCGGTTTCCCATCCAGCCGAAAACTGCCATTAAAAAAAGCATAAACGGGAAAAATCCTACAACGAGCATAAAACCCATTTCTGCGGCCATTCCGTAGAAATCGTTGTCAATAATTGATTTTATAAATCTTATCAGTGCTCTCACACTTTTATATTTTAAAAATTTTTTTAACATAAATTTTTACTTTTAATTTCTTCCAGAATTAGTTTAACGGCATTATCAGGATTTGCCTTTATGACTGCTCCTGCGGCAAGTTTGTGTCCCCCGCCGCCGAAGGATGAGCATATCTGAGCGATGTTCACCTGTCTGCTCCGCATTGAAACTTTTGACAGATTAGCACTGAGTTCTTTGACAACAAATGCAATTTCCGTTGTTTTTATTGCCCTTAATTTCTCGGTTAAACCTTCGGTAAAATCTTCCCCGTCATTGCGGAATTTTTCAAAATCTTTTTTATAAATGATTGTATAAGCAATTTTATCATCGTTTGAGAACTGTGCCTTATTTACGCAATAACTTTGGAAAAGTACCAAATTTTTTGAGTTTGATTCGTAGCATTTTTGATATATTTCTGCGGGATTTAGTCCTGAGGAAATCATTTTTCCCGCATATTCCATTGTTTTTTGTGTTGTATTTGAAAATCTGAAACAGCCGGTATCTGTCATAATTCCGACATAAAGGCAGGTGGCGGTTTCTTTTGAAATTTTCAGCCCTAATTTTTCGCTTATTTCAACCAAGACTTCCGCTGTTGCTGCCGCATCGGGTTGAATGATGTTTATATCCGCATACCCGATATTTGTTTCGTGGTGGTCAATGTTTATTGTCTTTTTTGCTTTTTCAAACAGAATTTTGGCATCAGCACATCTTCCGATATCGGCAATATCAAGATTAATTACCAAATCGTATTCTCTTGAGGTATCAATATCGTTTATATTTTTGGCTTTGTCGATGTACGGCAGAAATGAATAAGTTACGGGAATATCCGATACTGCCGCCATATCACAGTTTTTTTTGTAATTATCTTTTATCAGAGAATAAAATCCGCACATAGAACCCAGTGTATCTCCGTCAGGATTTATATGGGATACAAGTAGTATGTTTTTGGAATTTTTTATGCTAAAATCTAATTGTTCAATGCTCATTCCAAAATAGTAACATAAAAAATTGGTCTGTAAAATTAATGAAAAAAATTTTGTACACAAACTTTCAAAATATTGATGAAATTATTGCCAAAATGATGAAGGATGCGGCAATAAGGAAGGCTGTTACAAGATCGAATTTGTGTAAATTCTGGAATAAAGTTGCAGGCGAAAAGTTTTCCGATAATTCAAAACCTTATTCAATGGTAAAGGGTTCAATTATGGTAATTGCCTGTAAAACTCCGACTGTTGCACAGGAACTTCTGCTCAGAAAAACTCAACTTCTTACAAAATTTAAACCCTATGTAGAATCTTTAAATATGAAACTTACTGATTTACGCTTTGATGCGAAAAAATGGGTTGAAGAAGAAATTGAAAACGGATAACGGAAATTTTTTAACTAAAAAAATAACTTATATCCCGACGGATAGTCCTGCGCAGAGGTTTATGGACTGACCAGTAATTCCTTTGGCTTCATCCGAAATCAGATATTTAACAAGAGCAGCAACCTCGTCAGGGGATACAAAACGTTTTTGGGGTATGCAGTCTATAATTTCTTCTTCACTAAATTCGCTTTCATCAATAGAAGATTTGCCGAGTTCGGTATCAACCCAGCCGGGGTTAATTGTGTTTACGGTAATTCCGTATTGTGCAAGTTCAAGTCCTGTTGCTTTTGCAAATCCGATTAGTCCTGATTTTGTTGCGGAATATGATGAGGCGCAAGCCTCTCCCATTACTCCTGAAATTGAACCGATATTTATTATTCTTCCGAAATTATTTTCTTTCATATACGGAACGGCACAAGAGGTTAAATACATCGGAGCCTTTAAATTTACATCAATAATGTGGTTTAATTTTTCAAAATCGGTATCTTCAATTTTGGAATAAATGTATTCTCCCGCATTGTTTACAAGTACATCAATTTTGTTTTCTTTTATAAACTCTCCCAGTTTGTGTAAATCTTTCGAATTTGCCAAATCGCATACAAAATAACCGCAACAGTCCAGTTCCTTTAAAAGTCGTTCGTTTCTGGATGTCACATAAACATTACCGGCATCTTTAAGCATAAGCGCAATTGCTCTGCCTATACCTCTTGATGCCCCTGTTACCAAAATATTCATAAGTTAAACCCTAGAGGATTTTTCCGATTAAAAATACACAGACAACAAAGATTATTCCGACTATTGCGGTCAGTTTGTTAAGTCCTTTTTCGGCACTTTTTTGAGAAGCAAAAACGTGAGATGCTCCGCCTATTCCCGCAATACCATCTCCTTTCGGGGAGTGTAAAAGAATTAAAACTATTAATAAAAGGGCTGAGGCTGTTGAAATACCCCATAGTATATTAACTAACATTATTTGTTTTCTCCTTTTTTGATGAAATGTGCTCTTTTTGAGTTCAGTTCAATATTTTCGAACTTGTATAATCTTGCGGGACGTTTTGATGATGATTTTGTGTATTCCTCAAGTTCAATAAGTCCGGGTGTAACAAGAGCTTTCTTTCTGAAATTACGTTTATCCAACTTTTTACCCATAATAAGTTCATAAGCCTTTTGCATTTCGGTAAGCGTAAATTTTTCCGGTAAAAGCTGATATGCGACAGGACAAAGTTCAAGTCTTTCTCTGGTACGTTTTAGTGAATACTGGATAATTTCTTTGTGGTCATACGCTAACGCAGGCAAATCTGAAACTTTGTGCCAGCCAAGTTCCGGAGATGAAATGATTTTAATATCTTCCGAACGGACAAGGGCAAAATACGCACAGGTAATGACACGGGCGTTAGGGTGACGGAGAGGATCGCCGAAAGTGTAAAGTTGTTCAAGATAAATGTTATCAACGGCGGTTTTTTCTTTCAGAACTCTCAATGCAGCATCGTCAAGATTTTCGGATAATCTGATGTATCCTCCCGGAATTGCCCATTTACCTTTGAAAGGTTCTGTCGTACGTTTTACAAGTAATACCTGAATATTGTTGTTTTTTATTGTCAAAATTACAACGTCGACTGTTATCTCGTGGGTTTTTGTTACACTGAACATCCTCTGATTCCTCTTTTGTATTCATCACTCGGGTGTAAGAACTTTCTTTTAGT
>CAMHMW010000105.1 GCA_946186335.1 uncultured Candidatus Melainabacteria bacterium | reverse complement strand
CTGCAACTGTTGATATTCCTGATTAACTTTTGGTGATAAACCATTTCCGTACGGAGCGTTGATAAATGCATCCAATGATTCGTCGTTTTGGTTTCCGAATGGCAACCGTAACGCATTTTGATCTTCCGGATTGTCAGAATTTACTGCCTCAACCGGTGAAAGTTTAAGTCTTAACTGTGACAGATTTCTGTTTATTAAGATCTGCGGATCAACCGGTTGCAAATCAATATCAGCAAGGTGTTTATACGGATAAATCAATTCAGGCTCGTTAACTCTCTCAAAACATGCTTCCGTGTCATTTTCCAGAATACAGTTTCTTCCGTTTGTTGCATATTTTACTATCATCGGATTATCATTAAGAGCGATAACCTGTTCATAGGCCCTGATTGCCTTATCTTTTTCGCTGCATTTTGTATAGCACATTGCAAGATAGTAATAACCCAGAGTATCTGCCGGATATTTTCTTACATAGGCTTCACATTCCTGCATACATCCTGCGAAATCGCTTTTACGGTATTTCAGAATAATACTTTCAAGGGTTGGTTCTGCGTAGAATATAGGACCTTCTTTCCATGAAGGAGTTTCTGAAGGATCAGAATATACGTTTCTTGAAGATTCTCTTAATATCTGGTTACGGGTACCCTCTCTTTCATATATAGGTTCGGGGTGGAAGTTTTTCAAATCCTGAATTTTTGCTGTTGTGCTGTCAACTTCTGCCGGTTGTCCGTCAGAGGTTGCTGCTCCGGGCTGTCCGTTACCGTCATGTAATTTTTTGCCGAGTGATTCGTTATAATAATCACCCATACCGCGTTCTCTGCCAGTTCCGTCATCCTGTTGCGGAGGCATATTCATTACGTCATCATAGAGACTGTATTTTTTTAACGGACTTTCCCACGCAAAGGCAGTAACCGTTAATGTGTTTAGAACCATCATCGCTGCTAATAATAAGCTTAAATTCTTTTTCATTATTCTGTCCTCATTTTATAGTTATTTAATAAAAAAATCTTCTTTTTCAAGGTTATTATATGATATTTTGTTTTTTACGTCATAATACAAACGGATGATATTTGATTATTTTTGTAATGCGAATTTACATCCGCAATAATTTTGTCTGTAAAGATTTAATTCTTTTGATATTTGGTTTGTTTTCAAAAAACCGTCGTTTTTTCTGAAATTAGTACTGAGATATTCCAACCCATGTTTTTTTGCAATTTAGTTTCCTGTTTTTGTAAGTTTTTCGTAGTCTTTGTGCGGACTTATAACCATTGAGGTCGTAAATACCGGTATATTTAACTGTTTTGCAATTTTAGCACTTTGTTCAAGCCGTAGAGCAAAACATTTGTCACATCTTTTGCCTTTTTCGGGTTCTTCCTCAAGCCCTTTTACATATTCATAATATACATCAGGTTCATATTCCCCGACAATAAGTTTACAATTAAAATGTTCGCATAAGGTTTTTTCAGCTTCAAGGCGTTTTTGGTATTCTTCCTCGGGATATATGTTCGGGTTATAGAAATATGCCGTAACCTCATATCCTTCGTTTTGTAGGTAAGATATAGGATACGATGAACATATACCGCAGCAGGTATGTAATAAAATTTTCTTATTATCCGTCAAATTAAATTTTCCGTTTCTTATTAAAATATATGTTTGGGTTTTCCGCCAAGTTTAATAATCTCTTTTTTCAGTTCGGGATATCCGCCTTTTGGAATACCCATATTAAACTTGCCGTTGATACGCATTGTCGGTGTTCCCAATTGTTTGTGTTTTACGGCAACTTTAATATCTTTTTGAATTATTTTTTCAACTTTTTCGCTATTCGCATCTTTTTGAAGTTTATCCATATCCAGGCCGAAATTTGCTTTTTCCAGAACTTCTATAATTTTTTCTTCCGTGTCGGGTTTTTCATCGAAGAAAAGACTGTTAACTTCCCAGAATTTCCCCTGAATGTGGGCTGCTTCGGCGTATCTTGCGGTTACGCATGAACCGTTATGGAAAGGCTGCTGCAAATATTTGTTACATTCCAAATCTAATGGCAGGCTGTGGTGTTCAACTCTCACATTATCAAATTCTTTTGCAATTTTGTGAATCATCTTGTTAAATACCGTACACATCGGACACATATAATCAGAATATACCTCAATTACAAGGGCATCTTTTTTGTCTGAGCCGAGCAGATTTCCTTTAACTGCGTATTTATTTGTTTTGGAGTTAATAAATTCGCCGTAATTTCTCTGGGTTTTTAATGCCGGAGAAAATTTTGCGCTTGTGTATGTCCAGCCTAAAAATCCGCATGCCGCAAGCATTACAATAATAAATGCAATTCTGTACGGAACGGGTTTTAATGCGTCCAAAAAGTCTATGAAACTTTGTTTTATCGCACCGATAAATCCGCCCTCGATACCAAGAACGGCAAAAATACCGATAAACAAATTTATTACATAAGTTATCGCACACATTATGCAGAGTTTGTGAATACCGAATAAACTTACACAAAGCAAAATCATTGAAATTGTGAAAGAGATTATTCCTAATGATGCAATATAGTGGAATTTGTTTTTAAACACTTCCAAAAATTTAAGGAACGGCACTTTTTTCAGCAGGTCAACTCCCAAAAGCATAATTATAAATGCGTATAAAAACATTCCCCAGTATGCGAGCGGAACTCCGAAAAACTGTGCTTCGGTTGTTCTTGCGACTCCGTCACAGTCAATCAGGTCACTGATTGTACAGAAACTGGGTAATGCGTACTGGTCAAAGTTTGCCTCATAATATATATATGCTAAATCTATGGTTATAAGAAAACCGATTAAAACTAAAATACTTATAATAATGGTCTTTTTGACCGATAAATTATCTTTTTCCATAAAATATCCCTCCATCTGTATTAATACTACATGTATTAATTAAATTAATCAACAGACTTAACGATAATATACAAAGCCGGATAAATCGGATAAGTAAATAAGTCGGGTTTTAGCCCGACAAATATCTGACACAAATTCTTAATTTTTCATTAATTATATTAATTATTAATATGTTTATGTTATGCTGAAAATAATAGTAAACTTGGAGAGGGTATTATTAATGATAAAAACGTTACTTAAACTTTTGGGGGACCCAAACGAAAAGAAAGTCAAATCAATGATGGGAATAGTTGAGCATATCAACGCTCTTGAACCCGATTTTGCAAAGATGACTGATGAAGAACTGAAAGCCAAAACTCAGGAGTTTAAGGATATTCTTGCAAAACGTCCCACCTCTAAAAATTTCAAAGAAGATTTAAAACTTGAAAAAGAGGCTCTGGACAAACTCTTACCCGAGGCTTTTGCAACCGTTCGTGAAACAGGTAAACGTGTTTTGAATATGCGTCACTTTGATGTTCAGTTAATCGGCGGATATTTTCTTCATAACGGACATATCGCCGAAATGAGAACCGGTGAAGGTAAAACCCTTGTTGCAACCCTGCCTGCATACCTGAATGCCTTAACCGGTAAAGGGGTTCACGTTGTTACGGTAAACGATTACCTTGCAAAACGTGATGCAGAATGGATGGGTAAAATCTATAAATTTTTAGGTTTAACTGTCGGGGTAATTCTTTCAAACGGGGAAGGCGCAAGAGATTTTAACGTTAAAAAAGCGGCTTATGAGTGCGATATTACCTATGGAACAAATAACGAATTTGGTTTTGATTATCTTAGAGATAATATGGCGGGCAGTAAGGAAATGCTTGTTCAAAGACCTTTTAATTATGCAATTATCGATGAAGTTGACAGTATTTTAATTGACGAGGCGAGAACTCCGTTAATCATTAGCGGACGTCTTTCACAGTCAGCAGAGACATACAGAATGATGGCAAGAATTGCCCCCGAAATGAAAAAAGAGATGGATTACACCGTTGATGAAAAGAATAAAAACGTAATTTTGACGGAAGAAGGAATTGATCATGCTCAGGAATTGATTGGTGTAAAGGATTTATTTGATATTAAAACCGAATATGCTCATCATCTTTTGCAGGCATTAAAAGCAAAAGAATTATTTGTAAAAGATACCGATTATGTTGTCAGAAACGGCGAAGTAATGATTGTAGATGAATTTACGGGTCGTTTGATGGAGGGCAGACGGTGGTCTGACGGTTTGCATCAGGCAATTGAAGCAAAAGAAGGGGTTGAAATACAGGACGAAACACAAACTCTTGCAAGTATAACTTTCCAAAATTTATTCAGATTATACCCGAAACTTTCCGGCATGACAGGTACTGCTATGACGGAAGAAGCCGAATTTGGGAAAATTTATAATCTCGAGGTTACTTCAATTCCGACAAACAAACCCGATATAAGAATTAATTATCCTGATGTAATTTACAAATCAGAAGTTCAGAAATATTTGGCGGTAGTTGATGATATCGTTGCGCAGCACAAAATAGGCAGACCTGTTCTGGTTGGTACAATTTCTATTGAAAAATCGGAATATGTATCGGAATTATTAAAACAAAGAGGAATAAGACACAGCGTTTTGAATGCAAAACACCACGAACGAGAAGCACACATTATTGCTCAGGCAGGCAGAGTCGGGGCGGTTACTATTGCAACAAACATGGCAGGTCGAGGAACGGATATTCTGCTCGGTGGTAACGCCGAATACCTTGCAAAAGCAAACCTTGAAGAACAGGGAATTGATGAGACACATCCCGACTATGAAAATCTTAAAAATGAAGCACTTGCTGTTGCAAGAAAAATTACTGAATATGAACATGAAAAAGTTGTAGAAGTCGGCGGTTTACATGTTATAGGAACAGAACGTCACGAATCACGCCGTATTGATAACCAGTTAAGAGGTCGTGCCGCACGTCAGGGTGACCCCGGTTCGACGAGATTTTTCTTATCGCTTGAAGATAACCTGATGAGAATATTCGGGGGCGAAAAAATTACCCAGTTAATGACAATGCTGAATGTTCCGGAAAATATGGCAATTGATTCTCCGCTTATCACAAAACAAATTCAATCAGCACAGAAGAAAGTTGAAACTTTCCACTTTGATATGAGAAAATCCGTTCTCGAATACGATGATGTTATGAATATTCAGCGTGAAAAATTCTATCGTCAAAGACGTAAAGTTCTTAACGGAGAAGATTTACAGGGTGATATTTATTATATGATAGAGCGTGAAATTGACAGACTTCTGAGAAGTTACATTTCGCCCGAACAGAAAGTTGAAGAATACGTTTACGAAGATTTGGAAACAATGATAAAAGAACTTCATTCAACTGTTCCGCAACTTTCATCTTTTGGTGTTTCGGATATTCAGAATATGAGATTTGAGCCTATGTATAATAAGATAAAAGATTTTGTTATAGAGGCATACAAAACTCACGAAATCGAAATTATAGATTTTTATAATAAAGTTATCGCAGAATACGGTGCTGATTACGAAATGCAGGAGCCATTTGCGGAAGGTAATATCTGCAGACAACTTGAAAAAGATGTGTTGCTGAAAGTTGTTGATAATAAATGGATAGACCATTTACACAATATTGACATGCTCAGAGAAGGTATCGGACTTCGTGCGTACGGTCAGAAAGATCCTCTGATAGAGTACAAAAGAGAGGCCTATGACCTGTTTAATAAAATGATGTATGAAATTCAGAGTGATACTGTTAAACATCTGTTCAGAACAAGATTTGGGGTTCAGATTGTAAATTCCGGACAGAGCATGCCGCAAGACGATGTTCCTCCGATGCTTGATGATGAGAATTTGGCATAATAAAGATCTGTTTCTTCAACGGGTGTTGAAATTTCTGTGTCAACTGCCATAAATACTCCTTTTGAATTTTCGGTAGAGTGGAGCGATAGCGTAACTCGTAACTTCCGCAGCTATGTAATTGGCGGCAAATTTACGTCAGTAAATTGTAGCCAATGCAATAGCAGGAAAGCCGAATAATTCAATCGCTTTTCTACCTTTGCTGTTCTACTATGTCAGGTATGTTCTTGACCTGTTGAATAAGCCGACACATACCCTTTATCTCTGTGGCATCTAAGTTCTTTACCGCCTGTTCCGTAACGTAGTCTTGCAAATAGTTAAGCAATATATTGCCTAAATCCCTTTGTAAAATCTCGTTCCGTAAGGTTAGTAAATCTTCTCGTGATGTCATAAAGCCTTTTCCCCCTCGCCCTTTATGGGAGAGGGTTGGGGTGAGGGTGTCAACCGCTACACATACCCATACGGTTATTGTGACAGTTCGTAGGGTGGGCAAAATGAAATGTGCCCACCCTTTTATAATTTGGTGGGTATGCTAACGCTTTATATACCCTACATAATACTATATA
>CAMHMW010000104.1 GCA_946186335.1 uncultured Candidatus Melainabacteria bacterium | reverse complement strand
TAAATCTTTACACACTTTCAAAAATAATTGGATTATTATTTTTACATGTTACAATACCGGTATAAGTAGCGATATGATGTTTATTACCGAGTTTTAAGGATATACGAATATGAAGAAGAGTTTTACAAAAAGAGTACTAATTGCAGCAGCTGTTGCGTGTATGTTTGCCAATCCTATTGTGACGAGTGCGGAATATGCAAACTTAAATGATGCAATCTCAGATGTAACAACCCCCAGAGAATACGTACTTCCCGCAACAGAAAATGTTATAGCCCCGTTGGGTGCAATGGGGGGAACAATTGCTACCCTCACAATAGACGGAAGTTCTTCTAAATACGGGATAAACGGGGATAATGTAGCAGGATTAACAGTCGGTGCAGGAAACTCTCTCATACTTCAAAATATCGGTTCTGTAACAGTTTCAGGAGATGGTACTGCCGTTTCTGATTATACCGTAAATAATTCCATCAACGGATTCTCTCCAACGACCAGCGGCGGTTTTGGATTTGTAAGAAATAGCGGAACTTTAACTATTTCCGATACCGTTTTTAACGATAATAAAGCTCCATATAATAACAGTAACGGTAACGGTGGAGCTATCAGTAATACCGGGGCAACTGCGAATATTACTGAAATATCAAATGTAACTTTTATTGGAAACAGGGCAGATTATGGTGCTGCGATAAGCAATACATCAGGTGCTAAAATAGGAAATATAACGGCAGACTTTATTAATAATACCGGCGGTACGGGTCATTCTTATGGGGCAGCCATTTATAATACTACCAATTCAGAAATCGGAAATATTCAGGGTAAATTTGTCGGTAACTCGTTAAATGCCTCGTTCTATGCCGTAGGTGTCGGAATTTATAACGATAATGCAACAATCGGTAATGTCGCAGGTGAATTTTATAATAATACGGTTTCAGGCGACAGCGTTATGGGTTCTGTAATCTTTAACGACAGTGGTGCCGAAATTGGGAACATAAGCGGTACTTTTGAAAATACGACTGTTACATCAGGCAGTTACATATTAGGCGGTGTTATAAATAACGGTTATACAGGATACTCTACAATCGGTGATGTTTCTGCTGATTTTAAAAATAATACAATAACCGCAAATGGTGCGTATGGTTACATTATAGGTGCAATTATTGAAACAGGAGACGGAAATGACGGCACAGGCTCAAAACTTGGAAATATTACCGGTAATTTTGAAAATAATACTGCCAGCGGAGATTATGGTGTTTATGGCGGGATATACAATGATGCAAATGCAACCATAGGTGATATTACAGGCACTTTCAAAGATAATACTTTAAGCGGTGGTACTGTGTACGGTTTAATTACCAATGACGGCGGAACAATAAACAAGATTGAAGGTGCGACATTCGAAAATAATGCAACAAATGCTAACGGCAGTGATGGTCTTGGCGGGGCAATAGTTAATGCCGGAACTATAACTTATGGTATTATTAACTCAAAATTCACAGATAACCACGCAACTTCCGTAAGTTCCGCAGCACAAGGCGGTGCGATATATACAGAGAATAGTTTAAGTATAATTGCTGACGGTTCTGTTGGGGACGGTATTTCTACATTTCAGGGAAACTATACACAGGTCGGAACAGGTGCTAAAAGATATGAGGCAATAGGAGTCAGCGGGGCAGGAAATACACTTACTCTTGAATCTAAAAATGGCGGAACACTTAATCTTTACGATTATATTACCGGTTCTGCCGGATATACGACAAAATTAACAGGGGACAGTGACAGTACAATTAATTTGTATAATGATATTAAAAATTCAAATGTTGAGGCTGAGAATGTAAATATTAATCTGGCAAATGACACCATTCATGAATACGAAGTCAAAACACTAACTTCTGATGCGAGTGCAAACTGGACAATTGATTTGGATTTTCAGGATGCGAGCAATCTCAAAGCTGATACAATAAAAACCGCAGAAGCTTCAACAGGAACGGTTACACTCAACGGCTTTAATATACTTGGCGACACATCAAGTATTACGGGTACAGACAAAATTCAAATACTCAAAACCCAAAGTGACAGCCTGCAATTAGCACTATCTGATGCGGCTAAAAGAATAGTTGACCGTACTACCGTTACGATAATTGATGATGTTGTTGCAAATAATACCTGGGCAACAGAATACTATTCACACATAACAAATACCGATAAAGTCTTAACATTTTCACTTGCAACAACGGACACAACATACGACAGTATCGGCTTTGTAAGTTCCGAAGAAACAAGTTCTGAGGATATTTCACTTGGGGATACTCTTGTGCTTGTAAATCAGGCAGATATTGCAGAACGCAATTTTACAACTTCAAACGCTACGGATGTTTATGATGTTTCATCAAATTTGGGCGAAGCCGCAGAAGGAACATTTACTGTTTCCGGCACAACTTCGGGTTCTGATATATCAACCATAAATCTTGGAGATTACAAAGGTTTTGAACTTTCAAACGTAACGACCCTTAATCTTGATAACGTAAAAATTAACGGAAATGATATTATCACCGTTACAAATAATGCGGCAAAAGTTAATCTGACAGATGCCGTTATCAATGGCGATATTAAGGGTACAACTCCGTTTGATATTGTAACGGGGGGAAATACCGAACTAAACGGTAACACCACAAATGTTAAACTTACAAATAACGGAAATTTAATAAACGGCGGAACAATTTCCGGTGATATTAACAACAAAAGCGGTGCAAAACTGACCACAAAAATCGAAGGTCTTAATGGCGATGTCACAAACGATGGTGCAATATATTTCACAAATGCGGGGAATACAAAATACGATATTAAAGGTAACGGTGATATTCACCTTTCCGATACCGGAACAACCGTTTTAAACCACAAGGTTAACGGAAATACCCTTCATCTTGATAAGGGTTCAAATCTTGAATTTGGAAAGATAACAGACATCTCGCAGGGCGGATTGGTTGCAAACGGCGGCAGCATAAGCGGTATTATGGATAATAAAATCGGCTCATATAATCTCGGAAATGTGAAACTTAACAATGATTTGACATTTAACGGTATTGATTTCAGACTTTCCGATTTGAAATCAGACAGACTTTCAGGAAACTACTCGGGCAGCGGAAAAGTAATTATTGATAATATCAATATTATCGGAAGCAAAACTACACGGGATTTTATCAGGGTCAAATTAAGCGATGTAATCGGGATTGACGACAAACACCTGAATGTTAAGGCTCAGAAATTAAACGATATTATGACACCTATTAAAAGATTGACCGGTTCGGTTGAAAATAACTATTTAACATATCAGGCGGGAAACGGTGTTGACAGCTTTAATCCTGCGGTTTTTGCAAGTCCTGTTGCCGCTCAGGTCGGAGGATTTTTAACTCAGGCACAAACCCTGCACGAAGGTTTCTACCATCTTGACAGGTATTCAAAACTTTCAAGAAATGAAAAAATAGCAGCATCAAACACAAATAAGTACACAATCTCTGATGTAAAATCAATTCCGACATATATGAGAAACACGGTTCCCGAAGAAGATTACGGAATGTGGGTAACTCCTTATACCTCATTTGAATCCGTTAACCTGAAAGGCGGAATAAAAGTAAATAATATCACATACGGAGCTTTATACGGCGGAGATTCCGATTTAAGAGATTTGGGTAACGGATATAAGGGGGTTATTTCGGCTTTTGTAGGATATAACGGTTCACATCAGACTTATGACGGAATAAGTATGAACCAGCAGGGTGGCTCCTTAGGTTTGACAGGAACCTTGTATAAAGGCAACTTCTTTACCGCACTGACGGCATCCGCAGGTGCAAGTGCCGGTGAAGCATATACCTCATACGGCAGAGATCATTTTTCTATGCTGACGGCAGGGGTTGCAAACAGAACAGGATATAACTGGGAACTTGCAGGCGGCAAACTTATTATTCAACCGCAGGTATTTTTAGGTTACATCTTCGTAAATCCGTTTGACTACACAAGTTCATCAGGAGTAAGAATTTCATCCGATCCTTTGAATACCATTCAGGTTGCACCGGGCTTAAAAGTTATCGGTAACACCAAAAACGGATGGCGTCCTTATGCAAGTGTTGATGTTATGATGAACTTTATGGGACATACAAAATACAGAGCGGACGAAACACGCCTGCCGGAGCTTTCCGTTAAACCCTACGTCCAGTATGGTGTCGGGGTACAAAAATCATGGGGGGAAAGATTTACCGGATTTTTACAGGCAATGCTCCGCAACGGCGGGAGAAACGGTATTGTATTAAGTGCGGGTTTCCGCTGGGCTATCGGACGAGATAACAGCAAAAACGTAAATGCCGCTCCAAAACAAAAGATTGTAATTAAACAGCTAAACAGGAATGGTGTTAAGATTTGCAAAACGGGTATTTAATTTAAACCCTTACTTTCCACGTGCGGCGGCAAGTTTTGCACGTAAAAGTGCTGCATAATCTTTAAACTCCGCATTTTTATTCATCTTGCCGAAATTTGCGGCGTGTATTCTTCTGTTTGTTGAAACGAAATCAAGTTTTTTTATTTTCAAATTATTTGCATCCATTTTGGACTGCCATTCAATAATTTCACCGGCTTTAATATTCTCATTAAAATATCCGATAATATCAAAGACTTCTTTTCTCATTAAAATTGCACCCGTAAACAACCCCCAATATGGTTCATCTTTTATGGGAGTTTTTCTTTTTTCTTCCTCTGACAAATCGGGGGAATAGAAATCCTGAACCTTTGCCTGAACAGCATAAATATTATCATCCGATGAGATTTCATCATACAACTTTTGCAAAACCCCTGCTCTCATAATATCATCATGGTCATGAAACATAATATATTTACCGGTCGCAACCTTTAAAGCGTTGTTTTTCCCGATAACAGGACCTTTTTGAGTTTCGTGTTTAATAATTTTGCAGCCGTAATTTTGCGCTGTTTCGGCCGTTTTATCCGTTGAGCAGTCGTCAACAACAATTATTTCGGTATTCATATTTTGGGCTGAAATACCCTCCAGTGCTTCTTTGATATATTTTTCTCCGTTTTTTACGGGTATGATTACGGAAATTAAATCGTTCATTACTTTTTCACCCCTCGTCTTAAAAATCCCATTGTCACAATTTTATTATAATTTTTTAAATATTCCACATAGTTTTGGGAACTTAATATACTCTGTGCAAAATATTTTTCAAGTTCGTTATAAAGTTCTTCGTTTCTGTTGTAATCGTCTTTAATCTTTTCAAAAAACATTTTGTAATAATCAAATTTTTCATCCGTATCAACTTTAAAAAACGGATAAACACGGAAAAGTTTCAACCTGTCATCTTTGATATTTTGTTCTTTTAAGTAATCAAATATTAAAAAGTACGCTTTTATGTGCTGCAAATCTCTGTCGTCGACCGATTTTGCAATTCCTGTAACTCCCGTATTATTAACCGTATAATGATATTTTTCTCCACAAAAAGCAAAAGTTTTTTCACTATACATATTTGTTATTCCGTTAAAAACAACATCATCTGTTGCGTGAATATCTAAAAATCTCAGATTGTGTTTATCTAAGAACGATTTTCTGTAAATTCTTGCCCATATAAAACATGGCAGGTCGTGAATTGTTGTTATATTGTCAAAATAACGTCCGCCAAAATCAACCTCAGGCATAGATGGATGTTTATAGGGGGTTGAATTTCCCGAAGATTCGCTTAATATCGCAGCATTAAATACAATATCGCATTTTTCTCTTTCAATAACAGAAAACATTCCCTCGAGATATTTTTCATCAATATAGTCATCCGCATCTATAAAATATATGTACTCTCCTTTTGCAGCATCAATTCCGGCATTTCTTGAAAGGGCAGCCCCCATATTTTCAGAATTATTTATAACTTTTATCCGCTCGTCTTTTTTTGAGTATTCATTTAAAATTTCTGCCGAATTATCTGATGAAACATCATTTATACAAATTATTTCAATATCTTTAAAGGTCTGATTTATGACGCTTTTCAGACATCTTGCCAGATATTTTTCCGCATTGTAAACAGGAATTATAACTGATATTTTTATCATAACAAAACCTCTTTTTTCCTTCTGATATAACTTATTGCGACATTTTTGGGAAATTTTGAAATATAATCGTCATAGTTTTCGGTTGAGAGAATATTTTTACAGAAATATTTATCAATATCCGTATAAATATCGTTATTCAGAATATAATCTCCCGCTTTTGAAAAATATTTTTTAAAAGCAAAATATGTTTGCTCATCATCAACGCTGAATGATGGCATTGTGTAATAAATTTTGATATTTCTGTCCAAAAAATTATTTTCTTTATAATA
>CAMHMW010000103.1 GCA_946186335.1 uncultured Candidatus Melainabacteria bacterium | reverse complement strand
AAAAATAATTGAGAATAAAGATGAAAATGACAAAAGCTTGTTAGAAAGTATGAATTTTGTTTTATGTTTTATTAACATGATATATGACAAGACTGATGATATGGCATTTTGCAGATATCCATTAAATAAAAAGAAGAAACAGAAGCAATTTTATGTTTCAAATGATAATATTACAATAGAGCTTTATTATTTCTATATGTGGGTAGTTAAAGTGTTTAATACTTTGTTAAACGTTTGTGGTTACGTTTACTATGAAATAGGTGAAATAGAAGATTATATCAGGGAAGAAACGTATTATGAATCAATGGAATATTATGATTATTAGACATATAAAAAATATGCATATGATGATAAATATGTCTTTTTGTAAAAATTTTCCCAATTTTGGCTTTTCCTACTCTTTTCATGTATTGTGTTTCCTGATATGTGGAGGGGATTATGGAAGAAGCAGGATACAGTATTACAAATAAAGAATTTAAGCAGATTAGTAAATGGGCAGAAAATGTTTATAATATAGCCGTTGTTATTGATTATTTTGTCAGCAATCAACCTGAAATAGAAGAATGTTACAATCTTGCACCTGTAATTAAAAATTTAAGAGATAACGCAGATTTATTAAATGCATTTTTTATTGATAACGAAAAATAAATTTTAACTTCCGACCATTTTTATAAAATTTCCGACCTTAAAAATTTATTTCGCCACCCAATAAATTCTCATCTCAGGTGAAACAAAGAAAAAATCCCGCAAACCGGCATCGGGACAGAATTAGGAACAAATTAGACAAAATTGGAAGATTTTGGGACTTTCAGGACTTGCGAAATGAGATTTTATTGGTTACTTCCAACCGCCAAAACCTTTACACGCAGGGGTTTATGCCTATAATTCTCATATTAGGCGTTCATCTCATCTGAGGTGAAAAAATACACTTACTAAATTTTACAAAATTCCTAAAATAACGGTAATACTAAAAACAAAAGCGGGATATATTCCCGCTTTTATTTTTAAAACTCCCGGAGATGGATTCGAACCACCGTTAAAAGAGCCAGAATCTTTCGTCCTGCCACTAGACGATCCGGGATTAATTCTCTTTATGTTTTTATTATATCACCACCAAAATCTTTTACAAGATATGATGTTAAATTTATATTAATATACTAATACCTATGCTATAATTAAAGTATAGTAATGGCAGTTTAGTAAAGGAGATTTAATATGATACCAATTTTTGATTCAAAACGTCAGTATGCACAAATCGGTGCAGAAGCTGAAAAAGCCGTATGCGAAGTTATGAGAAGCGGCTGCTATATTTTAGGACCTAATGTAAAGGCATTAGAAAGTGAATTGGCAAATTATATCGGATGCAAATACACAGTTGCTCTTAACTCCGGAACAGATGCGTTGCATGTTGCATTAAGAGCATTAAACATCGGTGCAGGTGATGAAGTTATCACAACAGCATTTACTTTTGTTGCAACCGCAGAAGCAATCGGCATGGTTGGTGCAAAACCCGTTTTTGTTGATATTGACCCTGATACATTCAATATTGACCCGAAAAAAATTGAAGCGGCAATAACACCGAAAACAAAAGCAATTATCCCCGTACACCTTTACGGTCAGCCCTGCGATATGGATGCTATTATGGATATTGCTCACAGACATAATCTGAGAGTTATTGAAGATTGCTGTCAGGCTATCGGCGCATTATACAAAGGCAAAATGGTAGGTACCTTCGGTGATATCGGATGTTACAGTTTCTATCCGACCAAAAACTTAGGCACAATGGGTGACGGCGGACTTTGTACCGTTAACTCGGAAGAACTCCGTGACCACTTAATCGCTTTGAGAAACCACGGTTCTATGGTTCGTTATCACAATGACGAATTAGGTGTAAACTCAAGACTCGATGAAATTCAAGCAGCAATTCTGAGAGTAAAAGCAAAACACATTGACGAATGGAATAAATTAAGACGTGAACATGCCGCATATTATAATCAGTTGTTCTCAAAATGTTCTGATATAGAAACACCGAAAGAACTGGATAACACATACTGTGTTTACCACCAATATACGGTAAAAATTCCGAACAGAGATGAAATTCACAAAATGTTAGGGGAAGCCGGCATCGGTGCAATGCTTTACTACCCGATTCCGCTACACTTCCAGAAGGTTAACGCTTGGCTTGGAATGGGTAAAGGCTCTCTGCCTGTAACCGAAAAGAATACCGAAGTTGTAATCTCGCTTCCTATGTTCCCCGAATTAACAAAAGAAGAACAGGAAACAGTTGCAAGCACTTTGATTTCACTCGTTGAAAAATCAAAATCAGCAGTAGGTGTATAATTCAAAAGTTATTCTTTAAACAACAAAGCGGGTTGTTTAACAGCCCGCTTTTTTATATGTATTTAAACCCTAACATATCAGCCATATAGCGTTTAAATCTTTGCCAGAAAGACCGATTAATTTCTATCGGACGGGTTTCATAATACGGTATCATCCATCCTTTATTTTTTGATTTTCGTTTGTGAACGGGTAATCTTCCTCTTGAGGTAAAAGATATGGGGGTAACTGTTAAATCCATCATTTTTCCTTTCGCTATATCTTTTATTATATCCTGTAAATGATGAAAGTAAACAACAAAAAACGAAGTTTTATTCCGCAGGAAAGCGGAACACAAACTTCGTTAATTTGGTTTCTTGTTATACGAGGGTTATAGATTAGATTGTCTTGTTATGCTTCTGTAATAAATTTATGTGCATTTGTGTCAATGGTTGCATTCAAACCATTGTTTCTGTGAGAGAAAAGGTCATTGGCATTATAGCCTTTGATATTATCGGTTTGTTTGCCCTGAAACAACACCTGCATTAAGTTGTATAACGGATTATTCGGGAGTGAATTTGCAACGGGAGAATCCGGATTAGGGGTGCTGTTAAATCCCTGATCCATGAATTTGGTTTTCATATCCAAACCGGTTGTATTCAATTCAATTCCGCCGTATTGTACCATCATATCCTCTCTTTTATGCAAGTGTCTGCATACTGAAACATCCGCCCGACGGGTTTCCTGCTTCATTATATGCTCTGAGATTTCCTACCCCGGGGTGAGGGTAAAATTTTTTACCCTTAACCTCTATACATTGATTAGGGTCATTCATTGTATTTTCGTAAGCAATATTAACGTTCGGTTCAAAACCGACCGCATACCATAATGCTTCGAGATTATTTTTTATAACACCAAATGTTGCGCTGACAAGATTTTGAGTTTCCTCATCATTTCTTCTTATACCCAAATCAAGTTCAACAAATTTAGGATCTGTTGATGCAGCATTTCTGTTGACCAAATCGGTGACTATTTTGGATTTATTAACACTCATAAAATCATCCTTTGCTCTATCTTGTATATATAAAGTATATATTTGTGGAATAATTGCTTTTTTCGTAAATTTCATGTTAATATATTGTTACATTTTCAGATGTACAACTATACCAACTAATGAACACAAGATAAATTAAATCGTTAAATAATATGAGGACTCAGCGTGAAACGATTTATAACAAAAGCAATAATAATAACAATAATATCACTGACAACTTTTTCTTCTGCATTCGCACTTGATGATATAAAAGTGACGGAAGGTTCGGTTTTAACTCTTAATGACTGCATTACAATCGCTTTAAGAAATAACCCGAACATAAAAAACGCAAAATATAATTATGACATTTCAAAAGCAAATGTTAATATGGCACGTTCCGAATACTTTCCGACAATAGGTTACGGGACTGGTTATACTTTTAATGCCGTCAAATCAAGACAAACCTCGTCAGATTCAAACAATTATTCGGTTGAAGCATCTTTAAACCAACTGTTGTGGAATTTTGGCAGGACTCACGCAAATATAAAAATGCAGAAATTCTACCTGATTGCAGACGAATATTCATTTAATAACATCGTCAGAGAAACAATTTTTGGAGTTAAGCAAAGATATTATGAAGTTTTGGCGGCAAGAGCGACCGTTATTATAAACAGGGCATACGTTGATATCAACGAAAGGAACTATTTGAGAACTAAAGCCTATTATGATGAGGGTTTAAAATCAAAAATTGATTTGGTTAATGCGGAGGTTACCTGGAGTGATTCTAAAATTAATCTGATAAAATCAGAAAACGCATACAAACTAACCCTTGTAAATCTTAATAATGCAATGTATTTAAAAGATGCACCATCATATATGATTTCAAGCAAAGACGGATTTACCGTAAAAGATAATGTTGCCCCAATTGATTTAAAAATATCCGGCAATCAGGGTAACAATGAAGCACAAATTCCTGTCAGCAACGTTACTGATGCGAAACTTATGACATCGGTTGAAAAACTTGAAATGCTGACAGAATACAAAATTGACGAATTTCCCTATACATTTGAAGAATGTATAGATATGGCATACAAAAACAGGGCGGATTTAAAAGCATACAATTCTACACTTGATGCTGTTAAGCAAAACTTATTATATGTAAAGCGCAACTATTATCCGTCAATTTCGGCATCAACCGGTTACGGATTTCGTGATGCAAACAGAACAAATTCATTTAATGTCGGAGTAAACCTTTCGGGTTCATTAAACCTTATGAACCAAAAATCAAGAGTTGATGCCGCAAAATCTCAGGTTGATATTGCAGAAAACACCTTGAATAAATTAAATCAGGATATTTATTATGAGGTTCAGAACGCATATATTAATATGCTTGAACTTGAAAAGCAAATTCCGCTCACAGCGGTAAAAGTTCGCCAGACACTGGAAAATTACGAACTTGCGGAAGGCAGATATTATGTCGGCTTAGGCGATTATATAGAATTGCAGGATGCAAAAGTCAACTACAACAATGCTCAGCGCTCATATATTGAAACAATCTTCAGATATAATGTTGCAAGAGCAAATCTGGAAAGCGTAATTGCTATGCCGCAAACAGTTACAATAACTATTGATGACGAAAGCCTGTCAACAAAAAAAGTTAAAAAAGCAAAAAAAGGAAAATAATATGAAACTGCGTGAAGATGAATGGAAAGAAAAGTATTTAAAAAAACGCTATGTAATTTCGGCATTAATTGTGTTGGGATTAGTGGGTTTTGTCGGGTTTAAACACATACAGACCCATAAAATCACCTACGAAACTCAGGAAATAAAAGCCTGCACAATAACCGATATGGTTGAGGCATCGGGTACAATAACCCCCGTAAATACAGTCAGTGTCGGTTCAACCGTATCAGGTCTTATGAAGGAAATTTATGTTGATTATAATTCCGAAGTAAAAAAAGGACAGTTGCTTGCACAGATTGACCCTGCAAATTTTCAGGCATCGGTTGACCAAAATCAGGCACAAATCAATAACGCAGAAGCAAATTTGGCAAAACTTAATGCCGAACTGAATTTTTCCAGAAAAACCTACGAAAGGTACAAAAATCTTTACGCTAAAAACTTTATTGCCCGCAGTGAACTAGATCAGGCAGAAAGTGATTATCTTGCCAAACAGGCATCAATTAACGCTCAACGTGCATCTATTGCACAGGCAAGAGCAAATTACAACACTGCAATGACAAACCTTGGTTATACAAAAATTATTGCTCCCGTTGACGGGACAATTATAAAACGTGCAATTGATGTCGGACAGCCTGTTGCCGCAAGTTTTCAGGCGCCAGAACTGTTTACTATCGCACAGGACTTGACCAAAATGCAGATAGAAGTAAACGTATCGGAAGCCGACATCGGAAACGTCAAAGAAGGACAAGATGTTGAATACACTCTTGACGGATACCCCGACAGCACTTTCCACGGTAAAGTCACACAGGTCAGACTTGATTCCACAACAACATCGAATGTCGTAACCTATACCGTTATCGTAAGTGTTGAAAACGAAGATTTGAAATTAAAACCCGGAATGACGGCTAATGTTTCAATTATAACAAAACAGAGTAAAGACGTAATGTGCGCGCCGTCTGTTGCACTTAAATACACCCCCGATATTAACGGGCAAAAATATAAAAATCAGGGAATTTGGATATTAAAAGACAACAATCCGGAACGTATAGATATTGAAACAGGAGCAAGTGACGATACCAATGTCGAAGTAATTTCAAAAAAGATTAAACTCGGTGATAAAGTTATAATCGGTTCAACCGGCGGAGGTAAATCAAAACAGGGGATGAATAAACGCCGAGGCGGACCTCCGGGAATGTTCTAGAGGGTAAATAATATGTAAGTTGGGCTTTCAGCCCAACAGTGAAATAATATAAGTTGGGCTTTTAGCCCAACAAATAAAGGAAACAAATGGATAGTATCAAAAAAAATTTTGATGAAATATATAATAACAAAATTTATCCG
>CAMHMW010000102.1 GCA_946186335.1 uncultured Candidatus Melainabacteria bacterium | reverse complement strand
CATCTTCGGACAGATTTTCTTTATGTGAAAAAATCTGAATTTTACCTGATGCGTCAACAAGGTCAATAAACATCCCTGTATTGCGGTTTGCCATAACACGTCCTGCAACATGATATGAATCTTCAATTTCTTCACCGATAGGCAAATCTTTATATTTATCCTGTAATTCCTGTGCGGTAATATCTTTATCGTAACCGTACGGATACGGGTTTAATCCTCTTTCTCTCAGGTTGTTCATTTTCTGAATACGAACGTTACGAATCTGAGCTTGTGAGGAGGTTGATTCCTGTGTCTTTTCTAATTGTTGTGTCATTTTCACCAGTCCTTATTTTAAAATTACATTTCTATATCAAAATAATAACACAAACACAATTCCTGATATTGCAAAAGCCTTGTATATAATACTTTTTGTAAATTTCGTTTACATAACTTAATAAAATATTCTATCTATAGCATTTTTATATTTTGTAAATACTTTATATATACATCAGGGGATATTAAGAGAAAAGGGGATGAAATTATGTCAGGAAAAGATTCAGTTCAAGTACAAAGACCGGTGGTGGCAATATCTGCACCAACAAGAAAATCAACGTCAGTAAAGAAAAGTGCGACAACACCTGTGCCAGTAGTTAAAACATCAACCGCAAAAACCAACACAACAACAAATACGGACAATGCAATTGCCCGCGTTAAAAAAGTGTATAGAGAACAAGGCTTTTTTGCAGCAGTCGGAGCATATTTTAAAGAAGCGTTATGCGGACCTGGTGAAAATGCTTCAAAGACAGAAAAAGAAGCGTATAATACAGCAATGGCAATTTGTGATTATAATACATTAAGATATTAATAGCAAAATAATAAATATCGGGCGGTATTATTCATGCCGTCCGATATTTATTGCAAAAATTTTTCTTCGTGCTAACATAGAATATGTAAAGCATTTGGGCTTGTAGCTCAGTTGGTAGAGCAGTTGACTCTTAATCAATTGGTCGTGGGTTCGAGTCCCACCGGGCCCAAATTTTACAAATGTAAAGTTGTTCTCGCTATGGGGACGAGAACCCAATAATGCGAAGCATTATCTGTGGTTCGAGCGTGAGCGAGCAGAGGGCGTAGCAAATTTTGTTTGTGGCAAAGCCGCTAAAACAAAATGCGGAGACCCGTTTATTGCGAGCGAACAAGACAGTCCCACCGGGTCCAAATTTTTACAAATTATCATTAAGTAAGTGTTTTAGTTTCTAGTTTAAATAAGGGGTATATAGATGGTTTGCACGTTAGATAAAAACAGAGTATCAGTTATTAAAAAAGCATTAAAAGTTCTTGGTAAGAAGAATTTTGTATTCATTATGCACAACGGAAGTTTTCCTGCGGCAGATGGTGAAAATACCGGTTTTGGTACAGTAAATTCTAACGGCGGTAAAAAGTTTATTGATTACGCATCAGGCTTGTTTGATGCAATTCAGATGGGTCCTGCCGGCAAAACAAAGTTGTCTGATTCCTCACCATATACAGGAACAATTTTTTCAAATAACCCGTTATTTATTGATTTGAAACAACTTACCACCGATAAATGGGGTAAAATATTATCGGAAAAAACTTATAAAAATATTGTTGAGAATAATCCAAATAAGAATACCAATAAAACAAGTTATTCTTATATTTCAAAACAACAACCGCTTGCGTTGTCAGAGGCTTATGAAAATTTTGTAAAACTTAATGATAAAAAACTTAAAGCGGAATTTGAACAATATAAGTATGATAACGATTCATGGCTTGATAAAGACAGTTTGTATGAAGCATTGAGTATTGAACACGATAATGATTTCTGGTCAAACTGGAAAAGCGAAACAGATAAAAATCTGTTTAACCCGAAATCTATTGAGCAAAAACTCGAATACGGCAAACGTCTTGATGAGATTTCAAAAAAATATAAAAAAGAAATTGATGAGTATAAATTTATTCAGTTTGTTTTAAACAAACAAAATCTTGAAACAAAAAAATATGCGGATTCAAAGGGTATAAAAATGATAGCGGACAGGCAGGTTGCTTTCTCTGACCGTGACAGCTGGGCTTATCAGTCGTTGTTTTTAGAAGGCTGGTGTTTGGGTTGCCCTCCCGATTATTTTTCAAAAGATGGTCAGGCTTGGGGTTTCCCGGTTATGAACCCTGAAAAGATGTATAATTCTGACGGAACGCTTGGGGAAGGCGGAATTTTGATGAAAAATCTCTTCAAAAAGATGTTCCGAGAAAACCCCGGAGGTGTCAGAATCGACCATATTGTAGGGTTAATTGACCCTTGGGTTTATAAGTCCGGTAAAAAACCTATGCCCGAATGCGGTGCAGGTCGTCTTTATTCTTCCCCTGAACATCCTGAACTTTCAAAATATGCTATTGCTAAAATTGAAGATTTGGATATGTCCATGACCGCTGACAAGGAAAAGAGAGTTAAAACCTTATCTGATGAGCAAATCAGATTGTACGGCAGACTGATAGAAAAAATTGTTATTGCTGCAGCCGAGGAAGAAGGGTTGACAAAAGATTCAATTGTTTGCGAAGATTTGGGAACTCTTACAAATCCTGTTGCGGCAGTTATGAAAAAATATGAACTTCTTGGAATGAGATTAACCCAGTTTACTGTTCCGACAGAACCGGAGGACCCGTACAGATGTAAAAATATTACAAAAAAATGCTGGGCGATGATTGGAACGCATGATAATCAACCTGTTACTAAATGGGCGAAATCATTGATAAACACCCATGAAGGATATTTGCATGTAAAAAATCTTGTTGATGATTTGTTCGCAGAAGAACAGGATAAAGATTCAATTATTGTTAAAATGACTAATGATGCTGAATTTTTGAGAGAAACGAAACTCGTTGAATTGTTTGCTTGTCAGGCTGAGAACATCCAGATATTCTTCACGGATTTCTTCGGAATGAATGATACATACAACACTCCGGGTACTTCGGGGGATAAGAACTGGAGTTTGAGACTTCCCGATAATTTTGAAAATATGACTCCTATTAATTTGCCACTTTTATTAAAAAAGGCTATAATAGCAAGAGGAAATAAATTTGCAAGTGCAAATAAAAAAATTATCGAGGAGTTAGATGAAATACAGTAAATTTTTTAAAGCGGTTATAGTATCTGCAATATTTTTAACAACGGCTACGGGTGCATTGGCACAGATTTCAACCGATGCAAAACTTCAGTATAACAAAGGTATTGATTATTATCAGTTAGGACAGTTTGAACAGGCTGCGTCATGCTTTAAGCAGGCGGTAGAACTTGACCCGAATTATATTGATGCCTATTATAATTTGGGTTCAATTCTTGAATATCTCAAGCAGGACGATGCGGCTCTTGCCGTATTTAAACAGATTATTCTGAGAAAACCCGATGATTATGAAGCAGTTTATAAAGCGGCGGTATTAAGCAAAAAGGTTGGAGAAGATGCAAAGGCAAAAATGTATTTGTCTTTAATTCCGCAGGAATCGTCTTTTAGCGGTAAAGCAAGGCAATTAGAGGCAACTCTTAATCCTGCCGATGACCCCGAACCTCAGATGGATGAATATAAACCGCAGACATTTCAGGATATGAATCCCGGTAGTCTTTCAAACGGCACGTATGAGGATATTTCAAGCCCAACAGGCCTTGTGACGGATAATCAGGGAAATCTCTACGTTGCAGGTTTTTCTGATAACACAATTTATAAGATAGGTCCGGAGAATAAGAAAATTGTTTATATTAAAAGTGAAAAAATTGACGGTCCCATCGGAATTGCAATCGATAAGGACAGTAATATTTATATAGCAAATTACAATAAGGATAATGTGTTGAGATTCGACCGAAACGGCGAGATAACCGAAATTGTGACAGGCGTGCAAAAACCTTATTGTCTGCATATTACGGGCGATTTGTTATTTATATCATCTCAGGGCAGCAATTCTATCGTGAGATATAAGATTAAGTAATTTCTATTTACTCTGTTTTTGCTTCTTCTGTTGTTGCCGAACTGCCGGATGTATCTACAGTTGTGGTTTGTGTTGTTGTTTCCTTAGCCTCTGGCTGTTTTGTTGCTTCTGTTTGAGTGGTTGCTGCTGGTGTTGTTTTCTGAACGGTAGTTGATGTTGAATTTGTCTTTGTTGTTGTCTGTTCGGATGTTGATACCGTTGTGGTTTGTGATTGCTGAACTTTTTGTTGAGAATTTTTTAGGGCGTTATTAAACAAATTTTTGAGGTTTTCGGCACTCTGTTTTGAATTTTCTTTGATATTTTTAATATCTTCTTTTGCCTGTTCAACATCTTTTTTTGCTTGTTCTACTTTTGCTTTTTGGGTTTCAACCACATTTGTCACATTTGTTTTTACATTTTCGACCTTAGTTTTAGTGTCCTCAATTCTGTTATTAATATTATCTTTTACTGCTTGTTTAGCGTTTTCCAAGTCTAATTTTAAATTCATTTCGGTTGTATCGCATTTTGATAGCCATTTGAAACTTCTGACAGATGCCGCTCCCTCAACCGCACCGTTAAATATAACTTTAAAGTCCTTAAATTCTGTACTGTCGCTTGTTAATGCGGGAATTAGAGAAATATCTTCATTTTTCGGGTCGGATGTCAGTTGGTTTAATATATTAGCTGTTGCGGCTCCGAATTTCGGAATATAAGAAAGGAGTTTTTCTGCCGATAATTGTCCCAACGGTCCGAGTACGGATACCACTTTGGTATCAAGTCGTCCGAGAATAATAAGGTTAGCGGTATTTGGAATAATGTAATATGTTCCTTTTACATAATACGACATCAACGGACCTGAAACTTTTATGTTATGTAATATCGCTGTTCCGTTTTGGAAGGTCATTTCTCCCGTTATAGACTTAAATCTGTCAGCCTGCTGAACGGCAGAAAGAGTTGACAGTGCTGAAATTGCAGATTTTAATATTGAATTTGATGCTACATTTTGTGCGGCAACAAGGTTTTCAAGACGCCCGATACTTATAAAACGCCCGTCATCAACATTAAAATTCAGGTTTCCTTTTAAAGATTTTATAATTTCTTTGTCGGTTACACCGTGCATTGTGAGTTTCCCGTCAAAACCCATTGTGCCTGTCAATGCATTTTTTATTCCGACAGCACCCTCAACCGCTTTTGTTGAATTTAATCCTTTTCCGCTAAACTCGGTTCCGATTTTGGTTGTTAAAATGTCATAGGATAATTTCCCGCTGATATCTCCGTCAAAGGCTTTTCCGGTTGCGTCTGTCAAATAAAATCTGGTATAGTCTTTTAAAGAGATTTTACCTGCCAAATCTGTTGCAACAATTCCGCCGAATTTGAATTTCTTCGCCGTTGCGTTTCCGTTCAGAATTTGTCCTGATAAATCAGCCGTCAAGTCTTTTATAGCAAAATCCATATCTTTTATTGATATATCAGAAAGTCTTACAGTTCCCTTCATATCTGGGTTCATTGCATCTTTTGTGAGAGCAACGGAGCCCTGAGCGGTGATGTTCGAGTTTTTAAGTCCCCATATCGGAAAAGATATTTCGTTCGGAACACTAAGGTTCAGGTTTAGTTTTGGGGATGAATACAGTTTGTTTACCTCTCCGCCGAGAGTTGCAAGTGTCGTTTTTGAATTTGTAATGGATGTATTTCTAAGTGTCAGGGTATCTCCGTTTAGTTCTATGTCGGAATGAATTTTAGTCGGTTTACCTTTTAGTGCGGTAATATCAATTAATGCAAGGTAATTTGACGGGTCTGCGGTTAAGTCCGCTGTAATATACTGTACTTTGCCGTTACCGGTAATCGCTGCTTTTACGGGTAACTGACCTTTATATGAAATTAAATCACGAAATTCTTTGGGTAAAAATGCTGCAATTCCGGAACTTTGCAATGCTCCGTTTGCGGTGATATTTATTGCCATTTTCTCGTTCAGATAATCTTTTATATTCCCGTTGACATCAATTCTCGAGGAATTAAGCATTACATAAGAATTTTTTATCTCTATCAAATCAGGGGAAACATTTACATTTGCTTTTGGTACTGTTATATTTGCTCCCGGAATTTTTACTCCGAGTGTGTTTATATCAGCATTTCCTGATGCTGTTTTCCCGTCATACAGAATTTTTATAAGTGCATTTGTAAGAGTGATTTTTGCATCAGACGGTTTGTTGTATATGTTTACTCCTGCAATCGTCAGAGAAATATCGGGTTTAATTTCCTGCAATTTTCCTTTTAATACGGTTGAAAGTGATAGTACCCCTGAATTTATGTTGTTTTCTTTAAGTATTGTAGTCTGTCCCAGAGCAACAAGTAATCCTTTTACAGCCAATTTGTCAGCGGTAAGTTTTAAATCTGTTGTGGTGTCTGACAGAATTTTTCCTGTAAGTTTCAG
>CAMHMW010000101.1 GCA_946186335.1 uncultured Candidatus Melainabacteria bacterium | reverse complement strand
GAACTGATGAAGAACCTGCAAATTGAGCATCACCGTGCATTCTTCCCATAGTATCCGTCATACCGTAAGAAGCAGGACCTGCTGCTACGTTATCAGGGTGAAGTGTACGTCCAGTACCACCGCCTGATGCAACGGAGAAGTATTTTCTGCCGTTTTCAATAGCCCATTTTTTGTATGTACCTGCAACAGGGTGCTGGAATCTTGTCGGGTTGGTTGAGTTACCTGTGATAGAAACGTCAACGCCTTCTTTTATCATAATTGCAACACCTTCTGAAACATCGTCAGCGCCGTAGCATTTTACTTTTGATCTTTCGCCGTCTGAGAACGGAGTTTCTTTAACAACTTTCAATTCACCTGTTTTGTAGTTGTATTCCGTTTCAACATAGGTGAAACCGTTGATTCTTGAAATTACATAAGCTGCATCTTTACCGAGACCGTTTAAGATTACTCTTAAAGGTTCTTTTCTTACTTTATCAGCATTTCTTGCAATACCTATAGCGCCTTCGGCTGCCGCAAATGATTCGTGACCTGCCAAGAAACAGAAACATTTCGTTTCTTCTCTTAACAGCATAGCGCCCAAGTTACCGTGACCGATACCAACTTGGCGTCTGTCACCGACAGAACCCGGAACTGCGAATGCCTGTAATCCCAAACCGATTGCTTCTGCTGCATCAGCTGCATTTGTAATTCCTTTTTTGATTGCGATAGCGCAGCCTAATGTATATGCCCACGAAGCGTTATCAAAAGCAATGGGCTGTATGCCTTTAACAATAGCATCTACATCGATGCCTTTTGACAGACATAATTCACGTGCTTCTTCGAGATTTTTAAAGCCGTATTCCGGTAAAACTTTCCTCAAAGTCGCTTCACGTCTGTCTTGTCCTTCAAATTTTACTGTCATTTTATTATTTCCTTTTCGTTTAACTTTTGTACCAGACCCCGAATATTATTCAGGGTGACAAATATATTTACCCCTATTCTTCTCTCGGGTCAATATATTTAACCGCATCGGCATATCTTCCGTAAGTTCCGATGTTTTTATCGTATGCTTCCTGCGGATTTACACCTTTTTTAATAGCATCCATGAATTTGCCCATGTTGATGAACTGGTATCCGATAACTTCGTTATTTTTATCCAAACCGAGTTTCAGGATGTAACCTTCTGTTAATTGAAGGTATCTTACACCTTTTTGAGCGGTTGAGTGGATTGTACCGCACATAGAGCAAAGACCTTTTCCTAAATCTTCAAGACCTGCACCGACAGGTAAGCCGTTTTCGGAAAATGCTGATTGAGTTCTTCCGTAAACGATTTGTAAGAATAGTTCTCTCATAGCAACGTTGATAGCATCACAAACGAGGTCTGTATTTAATGCTTCCAAAATTGTTTTGCCGGGGAGAATTTCTCCTGCCATAGCAGCCGAGTGAGTCATACCCGAGCAGCCGATGGTTTCAACCAGTGCTTCTTGTATAACACCATTTTTAACGTTCAATGTCAATTTACATGTTCCCTGTTGAGGTGCACAGCATCCGCAACCATGGGTAAGACCTGATATGTCTTTAATTTCTTTACATTTTGTCCATTCGCCTTCCTGAGGAATCGGAGCAGGAGAACCCTTTACTCCGCGTCTGACCGGACATTTTTCCTGAATTTCTTGAGTAACTTGTATATTAGTCATTTCTTACTCCCTTCACCTTATATACTCTTAAATTTTACCTTGCTCAAAATTTCCCGTCAAGATTAAAGAACTCTTTTTATGGTAGAATAGGGTTATGAAACTATGTGTTTTTCAAGGTACGTTTAATCCTGTTCACAACGCACATTTAAGGGTTGCAGATTATGTCTGCGGAAATTTTAATTTTGACAAAATACTTTTTATTCCCGCATTTTGTCCGCCTCATAAACAGTCTGACCCTGAGATGACATTTCACAGATTAAATATGGTCAAACTTGCAATTTCTCATAACTCTTGTTTTGAGGTTTCCGATATTGAATATCGCAGAGGGGGAAAATCGTACACTTACGATACAATAACCGAACTTTACAATGTGTACGATGTGGAAGGGAAAATAAATTTTATAATAGGAACGGACGCGTTTGAAAAAATCGAAAGTTGGTACAGAACGGATGAATTGAAAGATGTTGTTAAATTTATCGTCTTTGTGCGTGAGGACAATTTTGATATTTCGAAGTATGATAATTTAAAAAGGAAAGGCTATGACTTTGAATTTCAAACCTTGCCTTTTGAAGATATTTCATCAACGGATTTAAGAAACAAAATTTGTAAAGGGCTTGATATAAGCGAATTTGTACCAAAGGAAGTAAAGGAGTATATTATACAAAATGAATTATACAGAAATTAGTACGGAAAGTCTGCTGGATTGGTTAAGGACAAATCTGACAGAAAAACGCTATGCGCATTCTTTGGGAACTGCCGAGTGTGCAAAAGATTTGGCAAGAAAATACAGACTTGATGAAGAAAAGGCTTATATTGCGGGGCTCCTGCACGACTGTGCAAAATGTTTTCCGAATGACAAATTGATTTCAATTATTGATGAGCATCTGGAAGTTGAAGAAATTGAAAAAATGAACTACAAGACCCTTCATGCTCCTGTTAGTGCCTATGTTGCGAAAAATACCTTCGGGGTTAAGGATGAAGAAATTTTGTCTGCTATAAGGTGGCATACTCTGGGAAAAGTTCACATGACCGATTTTGAAAAAATAATTTTTCTTGCGGATAAAATTGAGGAAAGAACAAGAGAAAACTGGTATGCTCAGCCGATAAGAGCATTGCTTTTGGAATCTGACGGGCTGAATAAGGCTATATTACAATGTTACAGACAAACAATCAAAAGTCTGGTTGACAGAGATTTGAAGATTTGTCCCCTGACAATTGATATTTATAATCATTACGAAGATAAAGTTTCAAAATAACGGCATGTTTTTTGTTTAACCGAAAATTCCGCAGCTCAGATAATGGTCGCCGCAGTCGGGAATTACCGTAACTATATTTTTACCCTTATTTTCGGGGCGTTTTGAAAGTTCAATTGCAGCAAATATGTTTGCAGCACCCGAAATTCCGGATAATATACCTTCCGTTTTGGGTAGTTCGGATACCATTTTAAGTGCATCTTCACTTTTGACCGGCAAAATTTCATCAACTAATTCGGCATCGTAATTTTTGGGGATAAAATTTGCGCCTATTCCCTGAATTTTATGTGGTCCTGCATTTTGTCCGCCAAGACATTGTGATTCAAACGGTTCAACTGCCACGATTTTAATTGCGGGTTTTTTGTCTTTTAAAGTTTTGGCGCAGCCAGATAATGTTCCGCCAGTTCCGACTCCTGCCAAGAAGATGTCAATTTTTCCGTCGGTATCTGCCCAGATTTCTTCTGATGTGTACAGAGTGTGGGCTTTTGGGTTTGAGGGGTTCTCAAACTGAGAGGGAATAAATGAATCGGGGTTCTGTTTGTGAATTTCATTTGCTTTGTCAACAGCACCCTGCATTCCGTCTTTTGCGGGGGTGAGTACAATTTCCGCCCCGTAAGCACTCAACAGCATACGGCGTTCTATACTCATGGATTCGGGCATGGTAAGAATTATTTTATAACCTCTGATGGCACAAATCATTGCAAGACCTATCCCTGTATTTCCGCTTGTGGGCTCTATTATGAGTGTATTTTTCCCTATAACTCCGGATTTTTCCGCATCGATAATCATTTGCAGAGCGGCTCTGTCTTTTATTGAATTTGCTGGGTTGAAATATTCAAGTTTTGCATAAATATTTGCAAAGCCTGAATTAAGTTTATTTATCTTTACCATAGGGGTTCTCCCGACCAGTTCCGTTAAATCTTTTGCAATTTTCATTTCGTATCCTCCGAGGTTGTTTTGCTCACATTATATCTGAAATTAAAATGTTTCACAATTCTTTATTTTGTGATATAATAACTTCCATAGAGAATAAGAGGGCGAAGATGAATTTATTAGAGATTAAAAACAATTTGGCAAAACTTGCTTATACGGATGAAGAACAGCCTGTACTCGGCAGATTTGTTGTTTTTATGCATCCTGAAAAATCTTATGTCGGTCAGTTTGTTAATTTAAAGGCCGATACAACAAATAACTATGTTATTGCCAAATTGTTGTTTACTTTTAATTCGGAAGGTATTGTTGAGGATTATGACGGTTCAATGCCGAGTATTACATCTCATATAGGTAATCTTCCCGCAACGGAACTTTTAAACCTTCTCCCTATTGAAACTCCCATAAGAATAGGCTATCTTGCTCAGTCAAAAAATATGGTCGCTCTGGATGTTTCTGTATTTGAACGTAATTTAGTCGTTTTTACAGAAAAAGATGACAATGAAAAAATCTTTATCTCAAATTGTGTAAAACAATTGTTTCAGATGAAAGAAAAAACTGTAATCATTGACCCTGTTAATATGTTTGAAGATTATCCTAAAATCAAGCTGGGTGTTGATTTTAAATTGCCGCTTGATGCAAAGATGATGGACTACCTGTTTGAAGTTGAACTGGCAGAGGTTGATGCAGGAACTAAGGCGGTTATACAGGATATTTTCTATGCCGTTCAGCAGTACGTAAATTCTCTGGATTTTAAATTTATTCCTATCGATAATTTCGTTGATGTTGTAACAAATCAATATAAAGAACTTCAAATGCCGGAATTGGCATTATTGAAAAATAAACTTTTGAGATATCGTGATGCAAATATTCTTGCAAATACGAAAGAAGAAGTTATAGCCCTTGAAAATAAATTGAAAGAAAAAAATTGTTCAATTGTTGATATAAAAGATGTCAGTGAGTCCTTACAAAAAGAAGTTATTTCTATGATTCATTCAACTCTTGAAAAATTTGATAAATATATTTATTTGTTTACACCGCTGACGGATGATAATTCCGATAAAAAACTGTTGAAGCAGTTTATCAATCATAACCATGTATTTACGACAGTATTGGTAAGCAGTGAATACAAATATGCAAATGAATTAAAACAGCATGCGCAAAATCTTATTATATTCACTCCGCATGGGTTGAACAATGATTTTGCGGCATATAACACCTTCCTGAATAAGTTAAATACTAATGAGTGTATTGTTTGCGGAAAATTAACCCAAAATATTCCGTTTATACTGGAAATGACCGCATTGAAAACCGATTTGACACAGGATGATGTTTTGGGCGACAGATATCAGTTTATTCCGGTAACTGAGGAAATGCAGTTTGTTAAGGTTGATGATTACGGAAATAAAATTCCGGTAACCATTCACCATGAACCTGACGAATATGACAGACAGCAAAATGAAGAATTATCCGAAACAGAGGATGAAGAAGATGTAGTTAAGACAGAAGTTGAAGGTGTTGAGGATTACAACGGAGAAGAAATTATTAATGAAACTCCGATTGATCCGGAAATTTCAGAACCCGAAATAGATGAATCTGAATTGTATAATCAGGACAAATTGCTTGAAGAATCCTCAAAACTCCCACCTTTGGAAACTTTTGATGACGATGATGAAATGGATTACTCTCCCGAGGAGGAACTTTCAGAGGGCGATTTGGATAATATAGACCAAACCCAGCAATTGACGGAAGTGGAAGAACCGGTTGAAACCGATTACGATGAGAATGAAGAACAGGGTGCGGATATTCCGGAGGTTGATACCGAAACTCCCGTAGTTCCAGTATATCCGGCAGAAGAAAGTGAAGGTGCAGATGGTGATTTTGAATTTGCACAGGGAGATGCCGTTGAACACAAAAAATACGGGCGTGGTGTAATTGAAAAGATTATTAAATACGGAAACAAAACCCTTTGCTCAATAACTTTTGAAAATAATATCGGCAGACGTCTGCTTGACCCGACAATTACAGAAATTGTAAAAATTTAGCGGACAGTTTAAATGCCGTATTGGAAGTGGGGCTTTTTTGTCCAGTATAATTTATTGTGTTAATATTTGTTAATATATCTAAAATGCACTGATGATATATCTTTTGTGTGTTTGTGAATAGTATATACGATTTATAATTTCCTTATTTATGGCAATTATATTCCTTAAAATGTTTTTATATATACATAGGGGATAAAATTTATTCTTGAGGAAATATTAAGAAAAAGAGATTAGAAAGGGGAAACTCATTATGTCATTATTAACTTTGATTAAATTACCTGTTGGTAGCGTATTAAAAGGCAAACCTACAATTACGAGATTAGGAACAGAGATTGCAGAATATGTTACAAAAGACGGAAAAACATGGAAACAGGTTGCCTATTCGACTAAAAATGAGGGAGCAAAAAAATTGGCTTTGCAAGGGTATAAACAAGAAGTCGGCAATTCTCAAAGGGTTTACGGATTTAAGGCAAATGATACATTTGATGAATGGGGATTACC
>CAMHMW010000100.1 GCA_946186335.1 uncultured Candidatus Melainabacteria bacterium | reverse complement strand
ATTCACAAGATGCCGCAAATCTTTATACTAAGGAGTTTGAGCAAATGCTTTCGGGGAAATTTCATCAAAAGAAAGAAAAACTTGGTAAAAATAACCGCCTAATTATTGGCGAGAGCGAAATTGAAATATATTTTTCCCCGAAAGACAATTCCGCAGCCAGAATAGTACAAATTATTAATTCGTCACGCAATTATATTTATGTACCTACATTTATAATTACTCACAGACAAATTGCAGAAGCTCTTATTACGGCAAAAAAGCGGGGAGTTGATGTCAGAGTTATTATTGACGGAAACGGAGTAAATACAAGTCACTCAAAACATCAACTGTTGCGAGATAACGGAATTATGCTGAAAACAGAAAATTATGCCGGAAAACTGCACGCAAAATCAATCATAGTTGATGATGAATATATAATTACAGGTTCTATGAATTTTTCTTATTCTGGGGCGGATAAAAACGATGAAAATGTCCTGATAATTAAGGACAGAAAACTAACTGAAAGTTATAAAAACTTTTTCCTGTATTTGTGGACTCTTATCCCAAACAAATACCTAAATCACAATGCAAGACCCGAAAGTCACGACTCGGTCGGGTCATGCTCTGATGGGGTCGATAACAACTTTAACGGTCTTATTGACAGTGAAGAAGCAACGTGCAAATAACTAATTCCTGTCAATTCGCAGAACTTCATAAATATTCATCTTTTTGGACTTGCCGCGAATTTGCACTTCGTTAATTTTGATAACATCAGCTGTTTCTTTTATGTATTCATAGGTTGAACTGCTCACCAGAAGATTTGTTTTGTAAACCTTATTATAACTTTCAATACGGCTTGCCAAGTTGACGGTATCACCTATAACAGTATATTCCATACGGTTTTCCGTACCGATATTGCCGATAAAAACCTCCCCCGTATTAATACCGACACCTATTTCAAATTTTGGTTTACCCTCAAACAACCATTTTTCTCTCAGGTACTCAACCTTTTTAAGCATCTCATAGGCACATTTTACTGCGTTTTGAGGGTGATTAACATCAGGAATAGGCTCTCCGAAAATTGCCATAACAGCATCTCCGATAAACTTATTTATAACACCGTTATATTTTGTAATTATCGGCTCCATTTCCGCAAAATATTCATTTAAAATCATAGAAACTTCTTCTGCCGACATGTTTTCACTCATACTGGTAAATCCGCGGATATCGGAAAACAACACCGTTACAACCGCACGTTTTCCGCCCAGTTTCAGGTCATCAATATTACTTACAACATTTTTCATGATATCCTGTGAAAGATATTTACCCATAGCCTGTTTAATTTTTTCTTTATTTCTGCTTTCGGTAATAAATTTGAATGAATATCCGAAAATAAGAGTTACAAGCTGAACGGATAATGCTCCCGAAAGATTAATTATGTAATAACTGTATGCACACAGCAAAACAGCAAAAGCAAAAATTATATCCGTTATAAGAAGTATTGTAAGTGACTTTCCGAATTTAAGTTTCAAAATCATAATAAATGTAAATAAAGACAATATTGTAATTATGAGAAAGTTAACAAAGGGTGAAGCGTTATAAAGAAATTCCGCATTTTGCAGATTATCAAATATTGTAGCCTGAATATCAACTCCGGGATGTCTGTCTGCCATCGGTGTTGCAATAATATCACGATACGGACCGGACTGGTTTATGCCGACAAAAACAATCTTATTATCAAAAAATTTCGGGTCAAAATCGCCTTTCTGCAACTGTCCGTATTTTTTTAAATGCCTGTATGAGTCTATTATCTTATATGCAGAAATGACAGTATGAGAGGAGTCACTTTTTATAATCTTTTCCCCGCTTTTGTATGAAAACGGCTGATAAAAACGGATATTATTGCTTATAAGTCCGTTATCCGTACTAATATAAGGTATTTTTAACCCTGTTTTCGGAACCGTAATAAAACCTTTATCAATTACTATATCATTTGTTCCGTTAGCATATAAATACATCCTGAATGCCAGTGACGGATAATACGCATCAGAAATTTTGAGTACATTTATTGCCGAAAAAACTTTATTTGTTGTGTCATCTTTTTTTATAATTGCAGAACCCAGCATTTTTGCGGCAGAAAATTCGGTAACTCCGTTTAATTCTGCTGAAATATTCTCCTCAGTTTTTACATTAAGTGAGTATTTTTTTTCAAAATCCGACATAAACCTTTTTTCTTCTTCCGGAATGTCCTGCATGTCGATTTTGGGTACAAATATTGCAACAATATTATCGGAGTTATTTAACAACTCAAGATATTTTTTATCATTATTTGGTCTGAAAAAGTCAAGCCCGATAACTTTCGGGTTTGCATAAGTATGGAAAAAATCCAAAATTTCTGTGTACATTGAACTATTCCAGTCCGGATATACCTCTTTTGAATAATCATCAACAACAACCTCTACCGTTGTTTCCATACTATGCAAATTCGCAGAAAATCTTGATACGAGAAAACTTCTTACGTCAGGTTCCAAAAACAAAGTTGTTAAAACGAATACTATTGCCGCAAGAAACAGATATATCAAAAAAGAGTACAGGTAAAATATATTATTTTTTACGTTTTTCATGAAAAGCTCCCCATATTTATATTATGATATAATAAATTTTGAAAAAAGGATAGAAGTACAATGAACTTAATAGAAAAATTAAAAAAGAATAAAATTTTTCCGATAATAAGAAGTGATAACCCGAAAGATGTTACAGCAAAAGTATATGCGCTTCTTGAAGGCGGACTTGATGTAATGGAAATAAATGTTGAAACACCGCAGGTATTTAATGCAATAAAATCAGTATCAAATGATGCAATAATATGTGCGGGCGGCATGATAACATCCATTCAGGCAAAGACTGCCATTGATTGCGGGGCGAGAATTTTGTCTTCTCCGATTTTTCAGACTAATTTGTTAAAAATATCAAAAGACAAACGATTACCTCTTATTGCAGGAACTTCAACGGCAAATGAAGCGTATAATGCGTGGAAATGCAGAATACCGGTTGTAAAAATTTATCCTGTTACCGCAATGGGCGGGGTTGAATACATAGAAAACATGCTAAGACCCATGCCGTTCTTAAACGTTATACCGCAGGGAAATGTAAAATTAACGGAAGTTAAATCCTACATTGAAGCAGGAGCGGTTGCGGTGGGTATCGGAAGACATTTGACAGGTTTTTCAAATTATACCGATATTACAAAATGTACAAAAGATTTATTGGAGAGTTTAAAATAACAATGACGGGAAAAACATTAGACATAATTACAATAGGTGAAAGCCTTATTGAGTTTTCAACAAACCAGAAACTTAAAGAAGCTGAGTGCTTACACAAATATTACGGCGGAGATACCCTTGTTGTTGCAGTTGCAGCAAGCAGATTAAATTCAAAAGTCGGTTTTGTCACATGCCTCGGAAATGACCCGTTTAAAGATTATATGCTCACAAGTTGGGAAAAAGAAGGACTTGATATCTCTCATTCAAAAGTTGTTGATGAAAAAAACGGTGTTTACATCGTTTCAAGAGTAAACGGAGATTCAAAGGAATTTATTTATTACAGAAAAAAAATTGCACCGTCAAAACTTTCTATGGAAGATGTAGATGAGGACTACATTAAAAGCACAAAAATCATTTATACATCAGGCATAACCCAGTCATTATCAATATCATCAAGAGAGGCGGTATTAAAAGCCTTTAAAATTGCCAAAGAAAATGGCGTTACAACGGCTTATGACCCGAATTATTCTTCTCTTATCTGCTCAAAAGATGATGCAAAAGAGTATTTTTACGAAATAATTCCTTATACCGATATACTTTTTATGAGTTCAAAATATGACACCAAAAGCATTTTCGACATAGAATCTCAGGATAACATCGTCAAAAAGATTTCAGAGATGGGAGTAAAAACAATTGTAATAAAATCAGGGGAAAACAGAGGGTACTATTTGTATTCTCAGGGTAACTCATCATTTGTTCCTTTCTATACTGATGTAACTGTTGATACAACATCATCGGGAGATGCCTTTAACGGTGCCTTTTTGCATGCAATCACACAATCTGAAACATTTATTGAAGCGGGGAAAATTGCCTCAATTGCGGCAGGACTTCAGGCACAAGGGATAGGTGCAATAAAATCAACTCCATACCATGACGAAGTTTATAAAATATACAATTCCGGAGAATAATTATGAAAAAAAGATTTGTTTTATCAGGTTATTTCGGATTTAAAAACTTCGGTGACGAAGCGATTTTGTCCATCCTTGTAAACAAACTTCAACAGGATAAACACCGAATTACGGTAATTTCGTCAAATCCTGATTATACAAAAAGTAAATTTAAGCACATAAGAAGCATCCGGACTTTTGACTTTTCATCAATTATTGGTTCAATCATGAAATCAGACTGTTTAATATCCGGAGGAGGAAGTCTTTTACAGGATGTTACGAGTTTAAAAAGTTTAATATATTATCTTTTTGTGATATTTATTGCACTTTTTCTTAACAAAAAAGTTATAATTTTTGCACAGGGAATAGGACCGATAAAAAACATATTTGGGCAATGGCTTGCAAAAAATATTCTGCGTCACTGTACATACATAAGTGTCAGAGATTTAAAAAGCCAACAACTTCTGACCAAGTGGGGAATTAAATCAGATTTGTTATGCGACCCTGTTTTCTCCCTGAAAATACCGAAAAGCGAACACGATGGTTCTGTTGCTGTTCAACTAAGAGATTTCTCAACAATGACAGAGGATTTTATTGACAGGCTTGCATATAAAACAGTTAACGAATTTAAAGGTAAAGATATAAATATTATTCCGCTGCAGGAGGCAATTGATACTGTCGTTTGTCAAAAATTTGAAAAAGCAGTTAAACTGCTAAATTCAGATATTAAAACAACAGTATTTGAAAATCTTACCGATGAAGAAATTATTGCACGTCTTTCAAAATCAGAATATCTTATTGCAATGAGATTTCACGCAATTATGGTCGGCGTAATTTCAGGAGTTAAGACTCTTGGTATAAACTATGATACCAAAGTTGAAAAACTGTGCAAAGAGTTTAATTTGCCGTATCTTGAACTTGACAAAGAATTTGGTGATGAATTTGATAAGTTAAAAAGTCTTGACGGTAATATTCTAAAATCTCAGTCCGAAAATAACGAATTTCGCTGGGACGGATTTATGGAAACAATAAAAAAATTATAAGGATACTATTTTGGATTTTAAAACATTTATAACAGGCAACAGAGGACATGAACTGCCGAAAGAACTCAGAGGTTTTAACTGGGGTGCATTTATTTTAACGTTTATTTGGGGTTATTTTCATAAAGCCTGGTTAACTATGTTAGCAATTCCGCTAATATTTATCCAGCTTCCACTGGGTATAAATTGGGCATTATTTACCGCATTACAGATATATTGCGGGATAAAAGGAAATGAATGGGCATACCAAACCGATTTTTGGATGACACCCGCACAATTTCGTATGAAACAGATAAAATGGGGGGCATGGGCAATGGGACTGAGCGTTGTATTGCCGTTGTTATTCATGTTTGTATTCCTCCGATTTGTATCAAAATCCGAAGATAATCCGGCTGATTTAATGCAAAACGCACAATGCGTTATGACTTATGAAAAACTAAAAAAACAGTTTATCAAAACTAGATTTACAACGGATACCACCGCCGATGAACTTGCCCAAAGTTTTGCACAATCGGATAAAGATGCCACAAGCTCGGGTGATACCGTTTTGTACGGAAGAGCAATTGATTCAATGAGGGTAGATATTTTTAAAATTCAGTTTACAAAACCGGCTAAAACAATATGCAAACTTGAAGAAAAGAATTGTAAAGCGGAAAGTTCCTTTACGATGCCCGATGACATTTTTGAATTTCAAAATTGCGTATTCTATTTTGATAACGTAAAAAAAATTCAGCCTGACGAATTTACCCAAAATGCACTGGATAAAGGCTTTAATATACTCAAATATTTATAACGACAATAGTCTTTTACTTTCTGTAATCAGAAATTCATTACCTGGCTTAATATTAACAAAATTCCACGGTAAAATCTTTTCATAAGAGTAATTTTCTAGTGCATAATAATCGGTATCAATATTCAAATCTTTGGCCGCTTTGCGAAAAGCACCAAGTTTCCCGCCCTGCCTATAAACCTCAATAAGATAATCTGTCAAATTTCCGTCACCACGGGATAATACCGCCTGATAATAGTCCCATTTGGCACTGGAAACAGAAATCTGAACACCGATTTTGTGCATTTCCTTTTTTAGATAATTCTCTTTCTTTTCAAGACTATTATTATCATCCCGACCAAACCACTGAAAAGGAGTATTTGGTTTGGGAACAAAAGTTGAAAATCCAAACAAAAGGTCAAAGCCTTTATATTTTGATTTAATTTTCTTTGCAAGAGTTACAAATTCTTCTATATCTTCCTGAGTTTCCGTCGGAATACCGAGCATAGCATAAATTTTTAAACCTTTTAATCCGCAGTTAACAGCAACATCAACCGCATTAAATATTTGAGATGTTGATACGTTTTTATTAACCGCATTCCTTAATCTCTCTGACCCTCCCTCGATGGCAATTGTAAGGTTTCTCTGACCAGCCTTTACAAGGGTATTTACTATTTCCGGTGTAAAAGCGTCAATTCTGAGAGAAGATATACTCATTTTAATATTTTCACCCGAGTCAATTTTTGATTCAATATACCTGCAAATA
>CAMHMW010000099.1 GCA_946186335.1 uncultured Candidatus Melainabacteria bacterium | reverse complement strand
GCAACAACAAAGGCAATTGGTGAAGAAGGCGGTTCAACTATGACGACTCTTGCCATCGGCGAAGAAGGCGGTTCAGCTATTGTACCCAACCCAATTAAACTTCCTGATAATATCAAAGAGCTTCTCGAACAATATCTTAAAGAACATCCTGACGTATTCAAAAAATCGTAATACCCCGCATAAGGGAAACCTTATCGGATAATCATAATAAACGGGACAAGTTATATATGTCCCGTTTTTCTTATATATTCATAACTTTTAATATGTCATTCAGTTCAGAGGATGTCTTTTTGACGTCTGCATTTGAATATTTAATAGCATTATCAGGGTCTTTCAAACCGTTTCCTGTCAAAATACAAACTATTTTTGAACCCTCTTTGACCTGTTCTTTAACTTTTATGAGTCCTGCAACAGAGGCGGCAGATGCGGGTTCTGCCAAAACACCTTCTGTGGAGGCAATGAGTTTATATGCTTTTACGATTTCTTCATCGGTTACAAAATTAATCATACCGTTGCTTTCATCTCTTGCGGCCTCTGCGTATTTCCAACTTGCCGGATTTCCGATACGAATTGCAGTTGCAAGGGTTTCGGGATTCATAATTCTTTCACCCTTAACGATTGCAGCAGCCCCTTCTGCTTCAAAGCCCATCATTTTAGGCAATGTCGGAATTTTGCCCAGTTTGTGCCATTCGGTATAGCCTTTCCAGTATGCAGTGATATTTCCGGCATTTCCGACAGGGATAAAGTGGTAATCGGGTGCTTGTCCCAAAGCCTCACAGATTTCGAATGCTCCCGTTTTTTGTCCTTCAATTCTGAATGGGTTAACTGAATTAACAAGAGTTATCGGGTATTTTTCGGAAATTTCACGTACAACTTCAAGAGCCCTGTCAAAATTACCCTGAATGGCTATAATTTCTGCCCCATACATCATTGCCTGAGATAATTTTCCCAGTGCTATGTATCCGTCAGGGATTAAGACATAGGTTTTAAGACCCGCTTTTGCACCGTAAGCGGCAGCGGAAGCCGATGTGTTACCTGTTGAGGCACAAATTATCGCACCGGAGCCGGATTCTTTGGCTTTTGTTACTGCCATTGTCATTCCCCGATCTTTAAAACTTCCTGTCGGGTTGCAGCCCTCAAATTTCAGGTAGATTTCGGCATTTAGTCCGATTTTCTTTGCGAGATTATCTGCCTTAATTAAAGGGGTATTCCCTTCGTTAAGAGTTACAACGGGGGTTGAATCCGTTACGGGTAAAAATTCTCTGTATTTGTTAATTAATCCTTGATAATACATAATACTTCCTCTTTTCTTTTTATTGATTATACAACAAAAAGAGGGTTATGTGAAATTACCTTTTGAGAATTTGTATAGTATCAGCGTTTTTTTCAAACATAAATTTGTACGACCAGTCCCCGAAACATTTTTCTGTAAAGTCTTTTGATTTTTTCATCTGCTCAGGTGAATATTTTGAAACACATCCCCATGTCATTTTTTCCAAATCCGTACGGTTTAATCTTGCACGCAGGGTTGCGACATATTCATAAGTCGGATTTTGCTTAAAGCCTTCACGTATAAGGCTTTCCTGCAAAGCCTGAAAATAATTTGCAATAAATTCATCATAAAATTCTCTTTTGAATTTTGGGTCATAGTTGTACGCAAAAGCCTGTGCGCTAATACAAAAGATTATTAAAAGAGCCGAAACAAATTTTTTCATAGTAAAACCTTATATAGACTGTGTTTGGAAGAAATTAGCGCTGTAATAATTTATCCCCGCTTCGTGTGCAAAAACTTTGCTTGCGGTGATAATAAGAATATTTATAAAAACGAGTATTCCAAGTATTATCAGAATATTTTTCATAATTTCTCCCGATTATACCAATAATAACCTGATTTTTCTACCCTGTTATCCTATATATGGTGTATTTTGGAAAATTTGTAGTAAAATTAAGAATATGGAAAACGAAGTGAATTTAAGAAATTACGCATATTTAGGCGATGCTGTTTGGGAATTGTTTATAAGAGAAAAGACAATTCTTATGACAAATAATGCGAAAAAACTGCACCAGATAACAACAAATTATGTAAAAACGCAATATCAGGCGGAACTTTTACACAAAATTGAACAGGATTTAACAGAGGAAGAAAAAGAATTAACAAGGCGTGCGAGAAATCTTCCGATACCTGTGGGCAGACGAAATATGCAGACAGAATACCGTCAGGCAACTGCATTTGAGGCGCTAATCGGCTGGTGGTACAGACATGATAAATCAAAACTGGAATCATACCTTTCAAAATTTGAAGCGGATTAATTTTATCTGATAATTGCTTTAAAAATTGTTCGGATAGTGTCTTTTACTCTTAATTTTAAAGTATCTCTTTTGCGTAAATTATTCAGGGCATCTATAAATTCCTGTTTTGTCAAAATAGTTTCAGCGGCGCTGTCTTTTCCTTTTGTATGGGTTAAAACCTGATTTTTACACGCTCTTATAGCCTTTCTGAATTCATAATCAGCATCAAACTTTGCTTCATAGGCTCTTGTAACCAACTCCTGATATTCTTTTGAATCTCTTGAAAAACTTTTGCCGTTCCAGTAAAGAGTTCTGGGTGCATAAGATATTTTAACGGTTTTTGATACGGCTTTTATGTCCTCCTGTGGTGTCATACTGAGGGCTTTTTGTTCTGCGACATCGGATGAGCGGATAGCCATTAAGAATGAATTAACGGTTGCAACATCGTATCCGTGGAATTTGAACGGTTTTCCGCCGGCTTCTTTTTGTACGGCAGATATATCACGGACAAGGTCTTTAAATTCCTGAGAGTATTTTGTAAATGCTTTTCCGTTCCAGAAATACAAAATGTCATCGGTGCTTTGTTTCAATGCGTGAGATGCTGTTTTTGCCTCAAAACCGTGCATTGCGCAAATTTCTTTTTGCCGTTCGGGATTTTCCGATTTTAAAGACTGTAAAAAACCCTCCATTGAATTTATTTTCACTCCGTCAAGTTCAAAACTTGTCGGGGCAAAATTACTCAAAACATTTGCAGGATAACTTCCTCTTGCTTTTATATCTAAAATATCGCCTGCGGATGCGTTATTATGCCCGCAAAACGATATTCTGTTTTGCGGAATATATGCGATGTTGTTTGTTTTTTGCTGTTCGTTTATGGATAACATTTCATTTTGCCTTTTAGTGAATATAAAAAATAAATAAAATATTTTTTGCTTTATTTATTTGAATATTCTTTGGTTTGCTTCATTTAAAACACCTGATACAGAACCGTTCGGATTAAATAACATAAGATAATCGTCTGTTGTTTTTAAATCCGACCAGTCTTCACAAACTATTCTGTAAGGGAGTTCCGGAACAATTTTTAACCCTTTGGGGTCTTTTAAAATGGCGGGATTTATAAGTCCGAGTTTTGCCATTAGTTCAATGTCCTGCATTGCCTTTTCTTTTGCTTCCGGAGTGAGAATATGGTAATATTTGTCAAAATCAAGTAATTCGCCCTTTCCGGCTCCTTTTATTTTTGTAACGGTTACAGCATAACCGTTTTTATTTGATATGGTTTTTACGTATTCGGGAATAATTGTTATTCCTTTGTCGTGTAAGATTTTGAGAATTTGTCCCGTTGTTTCGCTGTCACGACTAAATTCTGATTTAATGTAATATTCACCGCTTTTTATGAGGTTTGTATCTATTTTTTTTGCGTTGTTGTCTGTTTTGGTATATGCCTCAAGTATCCGGCTGAATTGTTCATAAGAAGTTGTGAGTTTGATTTTTTCCAAAAATTTCGTCAGACAATTTTCGGAAGTTGTATTTGCCGGATTATTAAATCTATATACGTTAAATTTTGTTGTAATCATTGTTATGATGCCTTTCTAAGCCTGTCAAGAACACTTGTAATACTTGTGGCAACTTTTTCGTTTGGCGTAATACCTGTTGAGAACCCTTTTATTGCACATTCGGGACCTGTGAAAAGTTGTTTAATCATATTTGTTGCAAACAGGCTGTTATTGTTTGGCGACATATACGGAAACATTATTGCACTGCTTGAATTATAACCGGAGCCGCCGCTTCCCAAAAATTGCATTAGTAAATTTTTATATTTATTATCGACACCGTTTTTAAAATAGTCAGAATTTCTTAATGTGTCTTTTAGTTCTCCGTCATAATGTAGATTAATTCCCTTTGGTAATTTTTTAGCACCTTCTTTAAATGCTGTAAGAACATACATATCAACTTCTTTGACATTTGAGCAGCCATTGAGTATGCTTTCGTAATTTTTGACGGCGGATTCTCCGCTCACAAGACAGTCATCCAAAACGACAAGACTTATATCTTTTTGGGTTTTTGAATAGTTTTTGAGAGCGTTCCAGCCTGTTATAACTTTTGCATCAGGATTTATCGTTTTATAAATATCAGCGATAATTCCGTAACTTTTTGCCTCATCAGGAACGTATATTACTGCCCCTTTTTGGAGTTTTTCGCAGATACTCTTATTAAATCCTGACAGAATTTTTTGTATTCTTTCATAGGTATAAATATCCAAATTCTTTTCAAGATAACCTGTCAACAGTGATTTTACCCTTTCAAAATCCTTTGTTCCCTTCAACTCGGGACAGCGTTCAAGTATATATTTGTCAATAGAACCCGTTTTTTGGAGATGTTCTATGGCATTTTGGTAAACACCGTCTTTATTTGTAACCCCGAAACTTTCCTGCCAGTTGTTTAAAATTCTCTGGGATGTTCCGTGTTCGGCAGATGTGGCAAGTTTTTTGGCGTTATACTTATCCAGAGTTTTTTTGATGGTGTTTTTTATGGATTTTTTTGCGTTGTTAACGGTATTTTTGGTGAATGAGGTAACAGCACTTTCCGATTTGCTGATTATAGCGCAGGATTCTGTGGCAAGCGGTTTTAAAAGCTTGCGTGCAACCCCTTTTGTACCCTTTGTTATTCCTAACAAAATTTGTGCAACCATAATATTTCTTTATTTCCCCTAAATTTCCTTATATATATAAAGTTTTTTCAGAGGTGAAAATTTATTATGATTACCTCATGTGTTAAGTTTTTTAACAAAAAACGACCTCATTTTAAAAAGGTCGTTTTTGAATAATTATTATTAAGTAACCTACGACTGTGCGAGTCTTTCCCTGACAAGTTTTTCAACTTCTGCCAGAACATCAGGATTTTCTTCAAGATATTCTTTTGCTTTTTCTCTGCCCTGTCCGAGTTTTTCGTCGTTATAACTAAACCACGCTCCGGCTTTGTTGATAATATTGAGATTAACCGCAACATCCAGAATATTGCCGATTTTTGAAATACCCTTGCCGAATACAATATCAAATTCGGCTGTTCTGAAAGGAGGTGCAACTTTGTTTTTCAAAACTCTTACACGAACGTGGTTTCCAATGTCACCGTCTTCCCCTTTAAGACCTTCTGTACGTCTGATTTCCATACGGACTGATGCGTAATATTTTAAGGCGTTTCCGCCTGTTGTTGTTTCGGGGTTTCCGTACATAACACCGATTTTCATACGCAACTGGTTGATGAAAATTACGGTGGTGTTTGTTTTTCCGATAATACCGGTTAATTTTCTCAATGCTTTTGACATCAAACGAGCCTGCAAGCCCATTTGCTGATCTTCCATTGAGCCTTCGATTTCTGCTTTCGGAACAAGAGCCGCAACAGAGTCTACTACAACAATATCAACGGCACCCGAGCGTACGAGTTCTTCGGTTATATCTAGGGCTTGTTCTCCTGTGTCGGGTTGTGAAATAAGCAGATTATCAACATCAACTCCCAAATTTCTTGCATATTCAGGGTCAAGTGCGTGTTCCGCATCAACAAATGCTGCAATACCGCCTTTTTTCTGACATTCTGCAACAATGTGCTGTGCAAGAGTGGTTTTACCTGATGATTCGGGTCCGTATATTTCAATAATACGTCCGCGCGGTATTCCGCCGATACCCAGTGCAACGTCAAGTGATAATGCTCCCGTCGGGATAGCGTCAACATTTACGGTTGCCTTATCGCCCAGTTTCATAATAGAACCTTTACCAAAGTCCTTTTCAATTTTTTCTATTGCTAATTTTAAAGCTTTGCTTCTTTCGTCACTAATAGCAGGTGTCGGTGAATCTTTCACAGCCATCTTAAATCTCCTCTTTTTTATTCGCATGTCACAATATTCACACTATAAAGTGCGAATACGTCAGATACGGTCGTTAAAAATTATTCCCAAACGTAAACTTCTTTTTTCTTATAAAAGCCCAAAGCAACAGGTTTGTAGCTGTTTAATTCGTTTTTAAGCTGATAAACTTCTTTGTTCAGGTCAACAATTTTTTGTTTAAGAGTTTCGTTATCGGTTTTGCAGCGAATTAACTCAACAACAACGTCATCCATACCTTCAAGTTTTTCGTCAATAACTTTTGCAATTTTGTTGCTTAATTTAGTTTCAAGACTTTGTAAGGATGCCAGAATGCTTGTAACAGCAGTGTTGCTTGATATAGAACCGCCCCCGACAGCAGCCGGAACTTTTGAAGATATGGGGTTAGTAACCCCTTCTCTGACTTGTGCCTGAACTTTTCTCAGGTTTTTCACTTCGTCATAAGAAAAATATGTATGACCTTTTGCATTTTTTCTTGGTCTGATTTCGGCCTTTTTGCATAAATCAACAATTTCTCTGTTATCCGCTTTCAAAATAGTTCTAACTTCCTGCGGTGTTAAAGTTCTCTCATAAATTCTGTCTTTTATCATTTCATCTATCCCTATAAAAAAACATTCCCACAATCATCATATTACATTCATAAAAAACTGGCAAATAATTTTTTAAAAAACATGAAGAAATGTTACGATGAAATTTGAAATATATTTGACG
>CAMHMW010000098.1 GCA_946186335.1 uncultured Candidatus Melainabacteria bacterium | reverse complement strand
TTATTCTGATGGATTTGGGATTACCCTATATGACGGGGATAGAAGCAACAAAAATAATTCACAGAAAATATCCGGATATAAAAATTATTATTCTAACTTCTCATGAAAATGACAACGAGGTATTGTCAAGTTTAGCATCAGGTGCAAATGCCTATGCTTTGAAGGATATTGATATGAAGAAACTATACAATGTAATTTGTACGGTTAATGAAGGTTCTATATGGATTGATCCGAGAATTACCAAGGTTGTTCAGAAAACTTTTTATAAAGCGGAACCGATAGGGGAAAAAGAAGATTTTAACCTGACTTCAAGAGAAAAAGAGGTTCTGGATTTGCTGGTTCATGGGTTTTCAAATACAGAAATAGCCGACAGACTAATTGTCAGCCCTTGTACGGCAAAGGCACATGTAAGAAGTATTTTAAATAAACTTTCGGTAACAGACAGAGTACAGGCAGCAGTAAAGGCGACAAAATATGATTTATAAAAACTTATTTAAAAACAGCGAAAAAGTATTGCTGAATTTCAAATTGACATTTCAGATTGCTATTGCAATTTTTATAATTTGGGTATTTTTTAATCCGCAAACCAAATTACATTCCATTGTAGCTATAAGTTTAATGCTGATTTTCTATGTTTTGCAAAGTTATATAGAAAACAAAGCATTATCAAAATTTATAAATGAAAAACAAACAGATCATGAAGAATTAATAAGTGCAATATGTAATTCTTCTCAGGATTTAATCGTATATAAAGATTTTAACGGTAAATATCTTTATTGTAATCAGGTTTATCTGAATACAATAAATAAGACAATTGAAGAAATAAGAGGAAAAACAGAGGCGGATTTGTTTTCCGGCAGAGAGGCTGTCCTGCTTAAAAAAATCAGTAAAAGAGTTTTACAGGGAAAAGTTATCAGAAGAAAAATTAAAATAGGAAACAAAGGTAAGATTTATGACTTAACCGGTACTCCGTTAGTTCTGTCAAAAGGTGTTTTTGGCGGGTTGATAATTGCAAGAGATATCACACATGAAGAAGTTTTAAAAAATGAAATAAAAGACCAGGAACAAATGCTGCGTTCCGTACTTTTGGGAATGCCTATTGCGACATACCTAAAGGATTTAAAAGGTAATGTAATTTATGAAAATAAAATGGCAATGGATTTCCTTGGATTATCCGATTCAGATAATGCGAACAAGTGGAACTATGAGGAAAAAAGGGCAGACGAAATAAATAATGAAGATAATGAAATAGTCAAAAGATGTGAATGTATAAGCAGAGAAAAACTGATTACATTAAAAAACAATGATAAACGCTGGTTTAAGATTACAAAGTGTCCTATCATAAATCATGAAAAAAAGGTAATCGGGATATGCAGTGTTGCAAGAGATATTGATGCGGAAAAAACCGCGGCAGAACAGAGGGAAACTTTTGTTGCAACTTTAACACATGATTTAAAAACTCCTACAATAGCCCAGATAAAAGCACTTGATTTATTATTGAATAATACAATGGGAACTTTAAATGACGAACAAAGAGAATTGCTGTTATTGACAAAGGATTCGTGTAATTTTATGTATGAAATGTTATCCACGCTTTTGAGTACATATAAATATGAAAATGGTGATTTTGTTATGCACTATGAGTTATGCAACATCCTTTCACTTGTTGAGGAATCCGTAAACGAAATGGAATCTATGCTTAAAGAAAATAATATAAAATTTTTGATAAGTAAGGAAGGTAATATTTTTGATACCAAATGTGACAAGATGCAGATAAAAAGAGTTATTACAAACATATTGGGTAATGCAATATCTTATGCTTATTCAAATTCTCAGATTATTGTATATGTAAAACAGGATGAAAACGGTATTACTGTTGACGTTAAGAATAAAAGTCCGTATATAAATCCTGAAACAATGAACAATCTGTTTAAGAAATATGTATCTCATGCTGCCAAATTTAATAAGGTTGGAGTGGGCTTGGGATTGTATTTGTCAAAACAAATAATCGATGCACACAACGGTAATATATATGCAAAAAGTTATGAAGATAATCACAACATATTTGGTTTTGCAATACCAATGATAAATGAAACTGAAAACATTCCGGCAAGAGTTTCGTAGTGCGGATTTATTAATCCGGCAGATATTTTACAATTTTAACTTCTGAATTATACGGGGTGTCAGAGGCGGCTGTCAGCATGTAATCCGTTTCAAAAATTTTTGAAAACTTCTGAACAGGCGGTTTGCCGAGTTTTATTTCCGCCTCATAGTTTGTCCAGAATTTGTAAAAATCTTCTTTTTTCGGGGGGATATTATAGCGTTTGGCGAGTTTTTCAAAATCACGTTCTCTCATTTTTTCAATATCAATTCCTATATTATTTTCGCAAAATCCCGCAGCAACAATATCTTGGGAATGTGAAATGCTGAAATTTATTCCGCCTGATGCGAAAACAGGTTTTTCTCCCTCGTAAATAACGGTTGTATCTTCAATATTGTAATATTTTGAGCCAATATTTTTAACAATATACATCCCCAAAATATGCTCCATATATTTTTCAACATTTTGGTAAAACCGTCCGTCAGAGTATTTTTGAAGTTCATTCAACGGAATTTTTTTTAGTGTTTCATTAATATTCAGATAAAAAATTTTCATTATAATATCACCGTGTTCACAAGAGGTTGTACTGTTTGAAGTGCATCTTCAACCACCCTGTTATTTGTCCAGAAATCATCCCTTGAGACAAATTTTTTGACGATTTTTCTTGCATAAGAACCGACTGCAACTCCGTTATAATCAATTCCGCACATTTTTGCAAGTTCGGTTGTTTTACTGTTTGTTCCGCCCGATAAAATCAGATAAACAGGCAGGTTTTCATTTTGGACAATTTCTGCGGTTGCAACAGTCTGGAGGGTTGTTTTGTAATCGTCCGCTCCTCCGCTCATCGGAAAGCCGTCAGCCTGAACTATTGTTGAATAAGGTTTTCTTCCCTCCGTCATTTTTTTTATGCGCCTTACAAGCTCTTCGTCACTCAGTTTACCTCTGCTTGTGCAAACGCTCAAAAACCCGTCAAAATTGTCGTTCAGGTATTGCCATTTTGTAAAAATTTCATCCTCATCAGTTCCCATTGCGTGAAGTTCAAGGCAGTCAATTTTTTTGTTTTTAATTATCGAGAGAATTTCATTTAAGTTTTTTTCTTCTGAGATGTAAGATATTGCGGCACGTGAGCAAACTTTCCAGCATCTTCCGCAACCGATACATTTTATTTTTTTGACTTTTGCGTAATGAATTGCTCCCTGCGGACAAATCGCTTCACATGCCCCGCAATTTACACATCTGTCATAATCTATCACCGCTTTATTTACGTGGGGATCGTTTTTTATTCCGACACTTACGCAAAGGCAGGCTTCGTTTATTTTTGCAAGTTTCAGGGCTTCTTTTGCGCAGTCAATAACTTCTTCGCTTGCGGAAAGGTCAAAAAACTTGCATCCTGCAAGTGCATAAATATATACAAGGCGTTTAATTTCTTCAACATCTTCATTTCCCGCACCGCAGACCAGTTTAAAACATTTCTTTGCTTCCAGCAGATTTTTAAGCATTATTTCACCATATAATTATAAATAATTTCGGATGCTTTTACAATAAATTCCTTACCCGTAACATCATTATGCGGGCGGTTTGCAAGAATAACGACAATATATTTTTTCCCGCTTGGTGCGATTACGATTCCCGCATCCCCGAGCATTGAACCGATGTCGCCTGTTTTGTGCAGAAATACCGCATCTTTACCGAGTCCTGCCTGTATTAAACGGTTATTGTGAACATGTCCCATATATCCGAAAATTTTTGCTCTCGATTCTTCTGTCAGGAGATTTTCATTTTCGTCAATATTGTATAGCATTGTACCCATTTCTCTTGCCGTAGTGCGGTTTTGTCCGCCCAAATCAGGCAGCCAGCTTGAAATGTATGTACTTTTTAAGCCCCAGTCCCTTATTGATTGGTTAACATCCGTCATTGAACCCACTTTTGCAACCAGCATATTCGTTGCGGAATTGTCGGATTCGGTTATCATAAGACGAGCCAAATCGTCTATTGAGTAGTTTCTTTCCCCTTTAAACTGCAAACTTCCCGAGCCTTCAGTTTTATAATAATCAGTCATCGGAATTTTATCGGATAACGTGAATTGACCCGATTCAATTGATTTAAACACATCTATAAGAACGGGAATTTTTATTATACTTGCCGCAGAATATGATTTGTCTGCGTTAATATCTACATAATTTTCGGTATCATAATCGTAAACATAAATAGAGGGTTCAATTTTCGGATAATTTCCCGCCAAATCAACAAGACTTTGTCTTAATGCCGGCATGCTTACATTTTCTTCAATCGGTATCATTTCGGAATTTTTTGAATCTGCCGAGTATTCAAAACTTCTCAGACCCGAAAACCAGTTATTTGAAAGGTATTTGTGTGTCGGGAAGAAAAAGTCGTGCATATCCGTCTTAACCGATTTATATGGTGTTGGAACGAAAATACCTTTTGTAACCTTATTAAACGAAAACGGCATTACGCAAAACAGCATAAAAGCAACAAAACTCAGTGAAATAAGAATTTGGAGCGGTGTTTTTTTCTTTTTTAATTTTTTGCGGGGACGGTTTGCTTCACGCAATTCCTGAGTGTACGCATTTTTACGGCTTGCATAAGTTGAATAATCGTAAACGCTGTGTTCGTATTGCGAATAGTCCCTTGCTAATTTCGGCATTTAATCCGAGTCCTCCCTAAGCTACAACATTATATTACACTAATAACAAATCCCTTGCAAGTTGTTTACAAACAGCGGGTAAACAGGTCGGGTTTTAACCCGACAAATCATGTAATTCAGAAAAGAAATCAGGTCAGACTTTTATTGTTTCCTCTTATTTTGTTTGCCGTACTGTTTATAATTTCCCGCATCCAGTTCTGATTTTATATAAATATCCATTTTGTCGTTGGTTTTTGGAACATTGTGGCGGTTAAACTTTTGATATTCTGTAACCCCGAGTCTTCTGAGATTATTTTCAAACTTTTCATCAAGTCTATGACGAATTGAAATTCTGACAGAACCGTCATTTCCGTTTGGGTACCGGTAATTCTGGTATTTTGATACCAATGCTTTTACATTCTGACGTTTTCCATCGGTCATATTTTTTCCTCTTAAATTGATTCTGAAGGTTGATGTAAATGATATTTCCATAAAATGATATTCTCCTGTGCTTTTTTATTTCAAAACGCCTGAAAATAATTTTTGCCTTTTAATTTTAAATAATTTTGTTATACAATATAGACCAAAGGAGTTGAATTTATGAAAATCGCTATATATCCGGGAAGTTTTGATCCGATTACAAAAGGTCATCTTGATATTTTAAAGAATGCCTCCCAAATTTTTGACAAAGTTATCATCGCCGTTGCTCATAACGGTGAAAAGAAAGGGTTTTTGACCGTAGATGAAAGGGTTATGCTTATCAAACAAAGCATAGGCGATTTTGATAATGTTGAGGTAGATTCATTTACCGGTTTAACCATTGAATATGCCAAAAAGCATGGTGCAAAAGTCCTTATAAGAGGATTGCGTGCGGTTTCTGATTTTGAATATGAAATGCAGTTGTCACAGACAAACAGTGCGCTGTGCGAAGATATTAAAACGGTGTTTTTGACCACAAAACCAAAATATAACTTCATTTCATCCAGCACAATAAAAGAAATTTTAAATAATGACGGGGATATTTCAAAATTTGTTCCCGAACCTGTTTTTAATTACTTAACCAAAAAGGGCAAATAATTGAGATTTGAAATCTTTAACAAAATTGAAGAATTGGAACAATTGATGTTTAAAGGGTATAACCTCTGGATATTTCGGGGGTATGTTGCGATAGATAAGCGCGGGGCGGAAAAAATTATTGATGAAATTTACGCAACTTTGCCTGAGGATATTAAAAAAGCCCGTGAATTTTTGAAGAATAATAATCAAACTGTAGAAAGTCACAAAAGTTCCGGCATGTATGATACTCTGAAATTTTTGGAGGAACTTCTTGATAAAAATACTTTTTTCTCATCATATACCCTTGTTGATAAAAAAGAATTAGAACAAATCAAAGAACAATTGAAAGAGGCTGTTCCGGAAGAAATATACAAGGCGGAAAGAATTGACAGATAAAACCGAAACAAGCGATGGTCTGCCTTTTTAATCTATATTAAGAATATTTACCCCCATGCCAAAATATTATTTGACAATTGTTATTTGTCTATGTAATATAATATTATAAAATGTTGACAAGGGGATAATAACAATGCCACAAAACGGAGTGTATGATTTACTAAAGATGTTGGAAATAGCCTTGGATGAAGGTTATTCGGTTCTAAAATACACAATAGTAAACAAAAGGGAAATAGAAGATTTAATAGACAGAATTTATACAGCGTTGCCGGAGGAGGTTCAGGAGGCAAGAATTTTCTTAAAACGTAAGGAAGAATTGCAAAACGAGGCTCAGCAGAAAGCGACAAAAATTGTTCAGGAAGCTCAGGAAGAAGCGGACAGAAAATTGTCAAAATCAGAGCAGATTAAGGCTGTTGAGCGTGAACGTATAAGAATTACTAACGAAGTAATGGACAATTGCGAAAAGATTAAAAGTCATGCCGAACAGGATGCTGACAGTATAAGACTTCAGGCAACCGGCGAAGCTCTGAAAATCAGAGAAAGCGCTGAAATGTATGCCGAAAAAATCTTTAACGTAATGGAAAATAATTTACTTCAACTTCAGCAGGACGTAAAGAATTGCCAGATATATGTTGAACAGTTGAAAGCTGATGCAATAAGCAGATATCAGGTTCCGGCGAAC
>CAMHMW010000097.1 GCA_946186335.1 uncultured Candidatus Melainabacteria bacterium | reverse complement strand
AACGGATGATTATTTGTCATTTTTATAATTTGTGTTATTATATTACTGTAATAAGGAGAGCAAACATGAAAAAATTAGGTTTATTGGCTGCAACAATCGCAGTTTTAGGGGGATTATCATTCGGATGTGCAGCAAACGCTGCTGATTTCAGCGTAGCTATCGTTGATGTACCTCAGGTTGTAAGTGCTTCAAAACAGGTTCAGAACTTAAAAACAGAACAACAGTTGAAAGCGGAAGAAATCGTCAAATTCATTGAAAAAGCAAGAAAAGACGTAGCAGGCATTACTGATGCAAACAAAAAGAAGGCTGCTGAAGAAAAATACACAAAAGAACTTCAACAGAAAAGAGAAAAAATCGAATCAGAATATGCTAACAAACTTAAACAAATTGATGCTTCTATAACACAACAAATTGAAGCACAGGCAAAAGCTCAGGGTTATGACCTTGTTTTGAGCAAAGGCATTGTATTGTTTGGCGGAAAAGACATTACTGCTGACATTATCAAAGTTGTAAAATAGTTTGATTTTTACAAGAAAAGAACCTTCCGGATGGAAGGTTCTTTTTTGTTGGTTTACTTTTTGTAACATTTGGTCAATTTTAAGATATTACTAACATTATAATAATAAAGGCAGGTTGAAAGTATGATGATAACAGACAAGATTACACAATACGGAATGGAAAGAAAATTACGCAGAGCATACGGACAAGATGCTCAAATTGTAAGAGGTCCGAACGGAAGTTTATTTATACCCTCTGATGCACCTGATGTGCCAAAATGGAAAATAGACGGAGCAACAGATTTTGACAAATTTATTAAAAGAATGGGAATGACAGCCATTGACGAGTCAGGACAAGAAATTGGCAAATATACAATGGCAACCCGCGGTACTGTTGATGCCGGCAAAAACGTAACTATGATAACCCCAATATACAAAGATAAATTTGGCAGACGATGGACAGTGATACAAGAAGAAGCTCGTCCGATAGATATTGCAAGAAACGGTAAAAATTCAAGAGTTCTTGCGTTTCCGGCAGGAATAATCGGCGATGAAACAGCTTTTCAAACAGAATCCGCAACAGAAAGCGCAGTAAGAGAATTGACCGAAGAAACAGGAATGAAAGCCGATAAAATAAAAAATTTGTCACCAACCATTAAAAAAGACGGAAAAGTCGTTTCGGTTCCGATTATGACATCACCCGGCTTAACCGATGAATCAACTTACTTTTTTGAAGCAAGAATAAAAGATATAAAACCGTCCACAAAAGCCGTAACTGACGGAGGAGTAACAAGAGGCTGGCACTTTGTACCGGTAAAAAGATTACCCAAATGGCTTGAAAGCCTGAGTAAACTGGGGAAAATTCCAAGCGGTCAAACAATGTCTGCAATCGCACTGCTTTTAACAAAAGGAAAATGTAAAATTTAATCAATAAAAAAGCCTCCTTTTAGGAGGCTTTTTTATTATACATCTTTATACGACCCTGCGAATTTATCACGATAGGTTGTATGTAAGATTTCGTGTGCTTTATGAGAGTTCGGATGTTCCAGATACTCTTTGTAAAGTTTTTGAATAGACGGATTCATGTGAGATTTACGAATCGGTAATTCGGAATCTTCCTTGTAAAGACCTTTTGCCCTTTCCGATTTAATCTTTGAATCGTCACAGCTTCTGGGTTGTCCTCCGCCGTTTACACAACCGCCGGGACAAGCCATAACTTCAAGCATCTGGAAGTTAGCCGTTCCGTTTTTAATCTCCTGAATTGCTTTTTCTGCTTCTCTCAAAGTTGAAACAACTCTTACAACAAGTTTAGTACCTTTCAAATCAAGTTCAATTGTTTTTGAACGATTTGAAGTTCCTCTCATCTCTTTTATATCAACATTTTTAAGTTCTTCACCTGTTGCAAATTCATAAGCCGTACGTACAGCAGCCTCGGCTACACCGCCGGATGCACCAAAGATAGTTCCGGCACCCGTATATTCACCAAACGGAGAATCGTTTGCCTCAGGTTTTAATGATTTGAAATCAATACCTGCGGTTTTTATCATTTTGCCAAGTTCCTGAGTCGTCAGAACATAATCCGTATCAGGTCTGTTGTTTCTGTACAATTCAGGACGTTTGCATTCGTACTTTTTAGCAGTACAAGGCATAATTGCAACAACAACAAGATTTTCTCTTGCTACGTTGAAATATTTTGGAACTAAATCAACCAAGACGGGTGATAACATACTCATCGGAGATTTACAAGTTGATAAATGATGCAGCATATCCGGATGTTGATCTTCCATATACTTAATCCAAGCAGGACAACAAGAAGTGAACAACGGCAAATTCTTACCTGATTTTACTCTTTCAAGAAATTCGCTTGCTTCTTCCATAATTGTCAAATCCGCCGAGAAGTTCGTATCAAAGATAAGATTAAATCCGATTTTTCTCAACGCTGCATTCATAAGTCCGATTGTATTTTCACCGGGTTCAAGTCCGAACATTTCACCCAACGCAACACGTGTTGCCGGTGCCATCTGAACAACAACAGTCTTTTCGGGATTTGTAATTTCATCCCAGACTTTGTCGGTTTCATTTTTGATTGTTAATGCCCCTGTCGGACAAACTGCCGCACACTGACCGCAGTTTACACAGTCAACCTGCCCGAGAGGCCTGCCTGCCATCGGCTGAACAAGAGTTTTTGAACCTCTGTTTGCAAATCCTAAAACACCATGCCCCTGAAACTCGGTACACGCTCTGACACAAGCACCGCAGAGAATACATTTATTCGCATCTCTGACTAACGACGGGCTGCTGTCATCAACAGGTAGATACTGTGACAAATCTTTATCGGGGAATCTTATATCTTTAATTCCGTATTCTTCCGCATATTTTTGTAAATCACAGTTGCCGCTTCTGTCGCAGGTCAGACATTTTCTGTCGTGATTTGCGAGCAAAAGTTCAAGAACTGTTTTTCTGATACGTCTTGTTTTTGCAGTATTCAGGTAGACTTTTATGCCTGCTTCCGGAGGCATAGTACAAGATGAATTAATCATTCTTCTGCCGTTCGGATATTCAACCTCAACGACACACATTCTGCAAGCACCAAATTGAGTTAAATCAGGGCGATAACAGAATGTCGGAACATTCATTCCTGCCTTTCTGATAACTTCCAGCAAATTCGGTTCATTTGTGAATTCAACCTCTTTGCCTTCTATAATTAATGTTTTTTTATCTTCTGTCATTTTATTTTCCTCTTATTCCAATGCTATCGCTTTAAACGGACAGTTTGTCAAACACGCTTCACACTTAATACATTTTGACTGATCAATGTGATGCGGCTGCTTAACAGTACCTGAAATCGCTCCGACCGGACAGGTTCTTGCACATTTTGTACAACCCTTACACAGCGATTCCTGAATAACAACTTTCTTCATTGCAGTACAAACGCCTGCCGGACATTTTTTGTCCTTAATGTGAGAAATGTATTCATCTCTGAAATATTTTAATGTTGATAATACGGGGTTGGGAGCTGTTTTACCCAAACCGCATAAAGAACCGTCTTTAACAGCATAGGCCAAATCTTCAAGAATTTCCAAATCTTTCATTTCGCCTTTGCCTGCAACGATTTTTTCTAATATTTTCAACATATTTTTTGTACCTTCACGGCAGGGAACACACTTACCGCAGGATTCGTTTTGAGTGAAGTTAAGGAAGAATCTTGCAACCTCAACCATACAGGTATCTTCTGCCATAACGACAAGTCCGCCTGAGCCAACCATAGCACCTGCTTTTATAAGGTTATCGTAATCCATCGGAATATCAAGGTGTTCTTCCGTCAGACATCCGCCTGACGGGCCTCCGATTTGTACGGCTTTAAACTTCTTACCGTTACGGATTCCGCCGCCTATATCAAATACGATTTCTCTTAATGTTGTACCCATTGGAACTTCAATAAGACCCGTATTATTTACTTCACCTGTTAAAGCGAAAGTTTTTGTACCTTTTGAAGTTTCGGTACCCATAGATGCGAACCAGTCAGCACCCTTTAACAGGATAACAGGAACGTTCGCAAGAGTTTCAACGTTATTAATCAATGTCGGACGACCGAACAGACCTTTATTTGCTGGGAACGGCGGTTTCGGTCTTGGCATACCTCTTTCACCTTCAATAGATGCGATAAGAGCGGTTTCTTCACCACAAACAAATGCTCCCGCACCTTCTTTGATATGAATTTCAAGACTAAAATCAGAACCCATAATATTTTTACCCAAATAGTGACGTTCTTCGGCATCCGCAATAGCTTTTCTCAAACGTTTGATTGCAAGCGGATATTCCGCACGAACATAAATATATGCTTCATCAGCACCGATTGCAAAAGCCGCAATAGCGATACCTTCAAGAAGTTTATGCGGGTCACCTTCCATAACGGAACGGTCCATAAATGCACCGGGGTCACCTTCGTCACCATTACAAACGACATAAGATTTTCCGCCTCTGTTTGCAGCAGTAAATCTCCACTTTCTTCCTGTCGGGAAACCGCCGCCTCCACGACCTCTTAAACCTGATTTTTCAATTTCGTCAATTACAGCATCAGGGTCATTTTGAGCGATTACTTTTGATAATGCTTCATAACCTCTTACGGCTATTGCTTCATCAAGACATTCAGCGTTGATATGTCCGCAGTTTGCCAACGCTGTACGAGTCTGTTTTGCATAGAAATTGATATTTTCGTCTTTCAATACTTTTTCGTGAGTTTTTGGGTCTGTATAGAGTAATCTTTCAACAGGAATACCCTTTTTAATGTGGCTCTCATAAATTTCTTCGACATCTTCAAGTTTAACTTTTACATAAGTAACGTGCTTATCGGGAATACTTACCAAAACTCCCTGTTCGCAAAAGCCGTGACAACCTGTCGGAACGATTGTCATTTTGTCGTAATCCGTTAAAACAGAAACATCAGCACCAAGTTCTTTGAACTTTTCAATAATTTTTAAAGAACCGTTTGCCACACAGCCTGTTCCCGCACAAACAAGAACTCTTAAACCCTGTTCTTTTATTTCGTCATGAGCTCTTTTCTGCTCCTGATTTATATCAATATTTAATGTTGTACCCATAATTAATTTTCCCCCTTTAATAAGGTGTCTAATATGACTTTAACCGCATCCGATGTCATCTGAGGATAAACTTTATCATTTATCATCATAACAGGTGCTAAACCGCAGGCTCCAAGACAACTTACTGTTTCCAGTGAGAACAAACCGTCATCGGTTGTCATTTTACCGTCTTTCAAATCAAGATGTGCTTTAATAGCATTCAACACAGGCATTGAGCCTCTTACGTGACATGCAGTACCGTCACAAACCCTGACTTCATACTTACCTTTCGGGTCTAATGAGAACTGTGCATAAAAAGTTGCAACACCATAAACTGTTGCAGGAGACAGTCCTTCCATCTTTGTTCCGATGTAAATTAACGCATCTTCAGGCAAGTATCTGTATTCTTCCTGAACCTTTTGTAAAATCGCAATAAGGTTAGATTTTTTGCCGCCTTTACTCTCTATTATAGCGTCTAACCTTGCAGTATCGATTTTATGAGGATTTTCAACACTCATTTTCGATCTTCTCCTATTTCTTAATATCTGTATTAACCCTTAACTGCCTCTTTACTTTCGCACAAGACAATCTTCTTTTATAACATCATAACATAAGAACATTTTAAAAAGCAAGGCATATAAGTTATTCGGATGAACAAAATAAGGAGTTAGGCAATATACTTATGTCTAACCCCTTAATATCCTCATATTTTGATTATTTTTATTTTTTCTTTGCGGTGTAAAGATACGAAATTGACATAAATATTACACCCAACGCAAGACATATAACAAGTTTGTAAACCGTATCAACTCTCGGCAGGTCAAAGAACAGTATTCTCAAAACAGTCAGAATACTCAGCGCAATACCCGAATATTTCAGGAAGTTAATATTGCGCAAAATACCGATTGTTGTAATAAGTCCCGTATATAATACCCATCCGAGAGAAATTACATACAGATAATCCGTACCATAAAGGAATTTTACCCCTGCGCATTCACTGTGAACAAGCATAAAGCCCAAAATAACCGCAAGATACCTAAACACAGAAGCATTAAGCCATTTTGCATAGGCTATCATTGTCACAATACCGGTTAAGTATGCAATAAATCTTAAATTCAGAACAGGCAGATAGCCCTCCGGATAAAAATAAGAGGAGCATATTAAGACAAAGAAAGTAAATGCAGCAAAAATAATTCCAATTACATTTGAGAACATAAACTTTGTTCTGTTATACATTGCTCTTGCATGTATTGCATATAAAAATCCGAGAATTACAACCGTCATACATCTTGCAAAAGCGGTGTCGGGAATATAATCCGCTGCGACTTTTGCCCCGAACGTAATCATTGAATTGATTTCCCCGAGAAGATATAAATAAAACATTGAAATACCCGTAAAGCACAGAATATTTGAACTTGTTTTATGGTCATTTATTAAAAGGAATGATGAGCCTGTCATTGAAATAACTGGGAGAAGGAATATCAGGGATCTGTAATTCCAAATCGGCTGATAACTTGCAAACAAGCACCAATCTCCGTCAATAGCCGTAATCAAAGCACCAAATATGATTACTATGTAATATAAAATCATAGCGGGTTTGAGGTAATCGGTTTTGTATTTTGCAATAGCAAATGCCAAAGCAAGAGCAATTACAGACCAAATAGCCGTACAATAAACGTCCGGCAGAGCAAAAAGCGAGAATAACATAATGTTAATCAGAACACAATGCTCATAATGTTTATAAAGAGTATTTTTTGAAAATCTTGATAATGCGGCAAGCATAAAATAGCCGACAGCAGAAATTGCGAATAAAATACCAAGCATTTTATTATTGCCCGCAGACAACCATATCGTAAATACTGTCAGTACAAAATAATTTATATAACTTAC
>CAMHMW010000096.1 GCA_946186335.1 uncultured Candidatus Melainabacteria bacterium | reverse complement strand
ATTGCCTGACAGGCGTTTACAAGAATATTTGTAAATACCTGATTAAGCATATTCGGGTAGCATTTTACGGGCGGAATATCGCCGTATTCTTTTATAATGTCTATTTTATTTTTTGTTTCGTGGCGAATCAAATCAAGTGTGAGGTCTATCTCTTTGTTTATATTTGCTTCCTGCAAATCCGCTTCATCAAGTCTGACAAACTTTTTCAGAGAAACAACAATGTTTGTTATTCTTTCTATTGCCTCACTGTCAAGAGAATTTATTTCAGTGAACATATTTTTCAAATCTTCCTGCTCAATTTGCGGAATAAGTTTTGAAATAATTGCGTTGTTTGATTTTATAGAGGCAACAGGAGTATTAATTTCGTGTGCAATTCCTGCGACAAGTTGACCAAGAGAAGCCATTTTTTCGGAATTTATAAGCTGTAATTGAGTTTCTTTCAATTCTTCAAGTGCAGATTTCAGGCTTTGAACGTTTTCGGCATTCTTACGGTAAAGTTCGGCTCTTATAATAGCGTTGCCAAGTTGAGATGATACCGCATCAAGAATTTCTATTTCTTCGTTCAGTTCACGTTTTTGGTAACTTAAAAGAACTAATGCACCTATCATTTTCTGCATGTGGTAAACCGGAACAATAACTCTTAAAACCGATTGTTTAAAGGGTTCTGCCTCAATGTATTCGGACATTGAGTAACTTGTGGAAATTTTATCGGACAGAAGTTGTTTCATTGCATAGGCATCAAATGAAATTTCTTTTCCGGTAAAACCGTTTTCTCCGAATGTTTCAACCACCTCAAATCCGTTATCTGTTCTTTGAGCATAATATGTTTTGAAACATCCGAACATAATAGCAAGTTCCCGCAGGGCGGAATTTAAAATCACCGAAATATCCATTGATTCTCTTATGATATTTGAAAGTTTATTGATTAAGCCGATTTTAATTGCCTGTGATTGTGCTTTTGTACGGATTTTTTGAAGTTCCTCGTTTTCTTCCCGCAGTTTTTCCAGTTCGTTTTCAATTGCCTCACGTTCTTTTCGGTTGTCTTTCAAAAGTACGTCAGAATTGACATCAACCAGAAAAATTATTGTATATGCCCCTCTTTTAATTGCTGTTAAATCGTAAAAGACTGTTTGTCCGGGGGCAGCGGAATAATTTACTCTGGCAAAGAAATTTTCTTTTGAAATAATTGCCTGAAATATCGGGGAACAAAGGTCAACATCTTCGCTGTTCATCGGACAGATATCAAAATTCATGCGGTGGGCAAATCGTCTTATATCTTCAAATTTATTAAAAACACGGCGAAAGGTATTGTTTCTGAAAACAACCTTCTCATAATCCCTTATAACAATTATCGGATTTGTATATTGATTAAAAAAATCAAATTTCCTCATGTCTGAATTATATCACAATTTGCACAATAAAAAACCACCGTAAAAATACGGTGGTATTATCGATTTATTAAAAAATTATTAGTCATCTATTGCTTTGACATCTTCAACTTCTTCTTCCGAAACTTCGTCTTTAATACCTGTACGGATTGAAGATTTGTCTGATGAAATATTTTTATCTTTCAGTTTTGTAATTTGTCTTGCCAATTTATCAGCAAGCAGGTCAATGCTTGCATACATAGATTCAGCTGCTTCCTGTACACGAATACTGCCGGAATTTGTTTTACAGATAACTTCTGCGATATGCTTTCCTTCTGCGGAAGGATTTTTAATTACTTCCAAAACAACGTCAATACCCTGAATTTGGTCATAACGAGTTGCTACTTTGCCTATTTTTTCCTTTACATAAGCTTTAATTGCATCTGTAATTTCAATATTTCTGCCGTTTACGTGTATGTGCATTTGAACCTCCAAACTTAACTATACCGATACTCAATCAGTATAACACAAATATTTTTATTTTTAAAGGGTTAATTATCTATTCGTCAGCCAAGAATTGAGGTAACTCAACATCGGGAGTTCCGATTACTCTGACTAATTCCAGTACAGATGCCTTCATCTGGCACTTTTGTGAAGAACCGCTAAAGAAATCTCTATAAAAACAACCTTCACAATTACATCCTCGTTTATAGCATTCTAATGCAGTCGTAGTCCATCTTCTGACGGCAACTGCTCTACCCATATCCCTACTTCTAAACAATTTATAAAATCTCCACTTATTTTTTATCTGCGTTTTTGTATATACGGAATGATATACAAAACATCTCCCCAAAGCCGTTAATATCAATGACTTACGACTCCATAACTTAATTATAGAAAATAAGATTTATTTTTCAAGGCGAAAACATGTAGTTATGAAGTTTTGTAACGTATGACTGGATTTCAGCCATATTGACCGTTTCAAACTTTTGCGGGGCTTAAAATCATGTGCTGACATGGTTTTAGAAATTTTGATACATGTAAAAGCATGTGGTGACATGGTTTTGCATGTATTAATAATATGTGAAGTTTTGTAAATATTTGCAAAATTTCTTGCCAAAGGCATGCCCGAATCATTGTAAAGGGCATGGTCAAAAACACAGACCATGCCCTCAAAAGGCTGCTTCATCAGCACGATGAAAATGAATCGGGTCATGCAAGCCGATTCGCAGCCGGCATGTATTCCCTCCGCCTTGTTGCATGCCTCATAAACTCTGAGGAGAATTCGGTTTGGAAATACAAATCAGGTTGATAAAGTATTTACATTGTCATAATAAAAGTTTTAAGCCGTGTTTTCATTGGACCTCCGGCTTATTTTTTATTACCCGAAAGAATATACAAAGCGGGGGTTACAACAACCAAACCTTAAGACAATAATTTTCAAAAAGGAGTTTGATATGGCGTGCAGAATGTTATTTTTTGATTACAGAGAATCAGAAGAACTGTTTTTTACAGAAAACCCCTGTAACAGTTACGATATAAAGTTTTTCAGAGAAAGTCTGAATGAATTGACAATAAGTAATCTGACAGAGGAAGATTTTGAACAGACAATGATTATAAGCGTATTTTCATCTTCAAAAATCAATGAGGAGATTATTTCAAAATTCAAAAATCTCAGGGTAATAACAACCCGTTCGGCAGGACATGACCATATTGATATAAATTGTTGTATAAACAAAAATATTGCGCTTATAAATGTTGATTCTTTCGGTTCAAAGGCTGTTGCTCAATTTGTTCTTGGGGTTATGATACAACTTGTCAGAAGAATTTGTGTTGCCTGCAAGTATGAAAATAATCCTCTTGTTCCGAAGAATTTTTGCGGGAGAGATTTGGATAAATTATCCCTCGGGATAATCGGTGCGGGAACTGTCGGGGCATCATTATGTAAATATGCAAGATGTCTTGATATGGAAATCTATGCCTATGACATAAACCCGAACAAAAATTTAGCAGATGTTTTCGGAGTTCGGTATCTTTCTCTGGAAGAATTACTCAAAAATTCGGATATAGTAGTGCTTTTGATACCATATACAAAAGAAGATTATCACCTGCTATCTTATGATGAATTTAAACTGATGAAGCAGGGTTCTTATTTTATAAATGTTTCAAGGGGTGAATTTGTAGATAATGAGGCACTTTTGGATGTTGCAAAAACTGGGAAATTTAAAGGGATTGCGCTTGATGTTATAGCATGCAGAAATTCAAGAAATTCCGAAAAAGAAGAAACGGATGATGAATGTTTTTCAACCTCAGAAACAATAAAAGAACTGGTTAAATTACCAAATGTTCTTATTACTCCGCAAATTGCCTATGACACTCAGGAATCCGTCAATTATATTCTGAAAACAACATTTGACGGGCTTTGTGATTTTTTGCAAGGCGGAAGAAAAAACAGAATATTCTAAACTTTTTCCATTATCTGGGCGGAAATTGCACCGAAGAAATAATTGCAGACTTTAACACATTTAAAACCCTGCTGTTCAAATTCTTTAATGAGTTCATCAGGTTCGGGAAATTCTTTCTTTGACTGCAATAAGTATTTGTAGTGTTCTTTGTTTTGTGTAAATCTTGTGACAAGATATGTAAACAGGTCAAAAATACTGCTGAAAATATTACGGTACCCAAAATCTAAATGAAGAAACTTTCCGCCTTTATCAAGAACTCTGTGAATTTCTTTTAAGGCAGATTCTCTGTTTTCAATATTACGGAGTCCGAAACCCATTGTAATATAGTTAAATTCTCTTTCTCCGAAAGGTAAATCAGTACAGTCGCCCTGAATAAATGCCCCTTTCGGGTTTTTTATTTTTGCAAGTTTAATCATTTCAGGTGAAAAATCAAGTCCTATAACTTTTGAGCGGGGATAAAATTTTCTGATAATTCTCGTAAAATCACCTGTTCCGCAGCACAGGTCAAGAATGTTTGAGCGTGGCTTAATTTCAAGTTTACGAATTGCAAGGAATTTTATTATGTAATGAGAGCCGAGAGAAATCAGGTTGTTCATCAGGTCGTAATGCGGCGAAATTTCGTTAAACATAGATTTGATTTTCTGCGGATTTTTGTCAGTGTTCATTATTGTAAATTCCTTTTCTTAAAACTCATTTTAGCATACAATATAAAATATGAAAATTGCGTTTTTACCGATAGATAACAGACCTGTATGTTATACTCTCCCAAAACTGATTGTGAGTGTAGATGAGAGTATTGAATTTTATATTCCTGACAGAAGTCTTTTGGGCGATTTGAAAAAATATGCGGATATTGAGAAACTTTTTGAATGGCTGAAAAATCTGCCCGATGATATTGATGCCATGGTCTTAACGCTTGATACAATTGCTTATGGCGGATTGATTTCGTCACGCCGGTGTCCTGAAACTTTTGAGGAAATAAAATCCCGACTTGATAATCTCAAAGAAATTCTGAAATTAAAAAATTGCAAAATATACGCATTTTCAAGTATTATGCGAACTTCAAATAACAATTATAACGAGGAAGAAAAGGAATACTGGGCAGACTGGGGCAAAAAGATTTTTGAATATTCTTATAACACCCATAAAACGGGAAGTGCGGTTACAACTGATGTTCCGAAAGAAATTTTAAATGATTATCTTGAAACCCGAAAGAGAAATTTTGAGATAAATAAAATTTATTTGAAGTGGCAAAATGAGGGGCTTTTTGACACCCTGATTTTTTCAAAAGATGACTGTGCCGAGTATGGTTTAAATGTAAAAGAGGCGCAGGAATTAGAAAAACTGGGCGGTTTTGTTAAGACAGGAGCGGATGAAATTCCTTTATCCCTGTTATCACGTGCAATTAAGGGCGAGGTGAAAATCTGTCCGCTATTTATAGAGCCGGAAAGTATAAATTTGATTTCAAACTATGAGGACATTTCTGTTGAAAAATCTGTGAAAAACCAAATAGAACTTGCAGGGTGTGTTATTTCTGAAAAAGAAAATGCAGACATTTTGTTATATGTAAATAACTTCAAAAACAGGCAGGGCGAAATTGTAATGGGAATATCCACAGAGAATTTTGACGGAGAATTTGCCGTACCTCATAAACCATATATGATTGCTGATGTGAGATTTGCAAATGGGGCGGATAATTGTTTTGTTGATGAACTTTTTAAAAATAATCTTGCAGAGGGTAATTTTTACGGTTATTCGGGCTGGAATACAACAGCGAATACTCTCGGAAGTTTGATTTGCGCCGCTAAGGTCAAATTTCTGGCAAAAAAATACAATGCGGAAGTATTCAAAAAGTTACAGTTAGTGAGATTTTTGGATGACTGGGCTTATCAGGCAAATGTCAGACAGGAATTTTCATATCCTGACGAACGGAATCTTGATACAAAAATGAAATCTTTTGAAAATATATTGAAAAAGAAACTGAATATTGCGGGGGTGAACATCAGATACATTTACCCCTGGGAAAGATTGTTTGAGGTAGAAATTGAGTTTAATTGATATTATATTGCTTGCAGTTGCACTAGGAATAGATTGCCTTGTCGTATCATTTTCACAGGGTTTGATTTTTGATAAGGACAGATTAAAAATCTCTTTAAAATTGGCATGTGTAATGGGTTTGTTTCAGGGTGGAATGCCTGTTATAGGTTATATAGGGGCAGACAAATTATACAAGTATGTGCTTCCGTACAGCAAATGGATTGTTTTTGGAATTTTTCTTGCACTTGGTCTGAAATTTATTTTTGAGGCATTTTCGCAAAAAGAGGAAAAAGTTCAGTGTCTGTCTTTCAGTTGTCTGATAGGGTTAGGGGTTGCGACAAGTATTGATGCGTTGGTGTCAGGGGCATCGTTGAGATTAACCGAAACGGGGCTTGTTTTGTCATGTCTTATAATAGGTTTAATGTCATTCATAATGTCAATGGTTGGGTTTTGGAGTGGTAACAGAGTTAAAAATCTTTGTCCGAGATGTCTTGAAATATCAGGCGGAATAATTCTTGTTGCCCTTGCCGTCAAGGCTTTGGTTTAATATGTAAACACCTTACTAACTAATAGACATAATAAATTACTCATTATATAATTTAATCAATGGCAATACTAGAAGTAAAAAATCTGAATTTGGGATTTCAGTTTGAAAACGATTTCAGGCAGGCACTTTTTGATGTTTCGTTTTCGCTTGAACGGGGTAAGATGCTTGCTCTTGTCGGAGAATCAGGCTGCGGAAAAACAATGAGCGCAATGAGTATTTTAAGACTTATTCCGAAAACAGCAAGAATTAACTCCGGTAAAATTCTTTTTAATAATGAAGATTTACTTTTAAAAACCCAAAAAGAAATGCAGCACATAAGAGGTTCCAAAATTGCTTTAATCCCGCAAGACCCAATGACATCACTCAATCCTTTATATACGGTTGGGAATCAGCTTTTGGAAATAATAAAAATTCATCAAAATCTGCATGGCGAGGAAGCGTTAAAAAAAGCCATTGAGGCTTTTGAGGCGGTACAAATACCGGCGGCAAAATCAAGACTCAAAAACTACCCGCATGAATTTTCGGGAGGGATGAAACAGCGTGCAATTATTGCTATGGCGCTTGCATGTAATGCCGAAATTCTCATTGCGGATGAACC
>CAMHMW010000095.1 GCA_946186335.1 uncultured Candidatus Melainabacteria bacterium | reverse complement strand
AATGAAGTGTCTTGATAATAATTTTTGAAAATATTTTTGTTGTGTTATAATCTGATTATATATCCCAACAGTTTGGAAGATTTATGAAAATCAAAGAAAATATTAAAAATCTTTTAGAAAAATTTGATAAAGACGATATTATAAAAAACTATGCAAAAATCCTGCCATATTTCAAAAAATACTGGTTCAGAGCCGCATTGGCACTGGGACTTGCCGTTCCGATAGGGTCATTGGATGCGGTTATTGCATTATCTTTAAAACCGTATATGGATATTGTCATGGTTGACAAATCCGTACAGTCACCATGGTACATCCCGCTTTTAATCGTTGCCTTTACAACAATTCAGGGATTTTTAAATTATCTTGCTACGTATATGAATGCGTGGGTTGGCGGGAGAGTTACAGCAGATTTGAAAAAAACTCTTTATGACATACTTATGCACAAGGATGCTCAATTTTTTGACAAAAACACCTCAGGCGACATTATGCGTAAATTTAACAATGACGCAAACTCTGCCTGCGGAAGCCTTCTGAATAATTTAAAAACAGGAATTTCAAGGATATTTTCATCAATATCACTTATCGGGGTTTTATTGTATAATTCGTGGCAATTAGCAATAATTGCAATAATTGTACTTATCTGTGCTATTATTCCGCTGACAAAAATGAGGGAATTGATTAAATCCGCAACATCAAAATCAGAATCTGCAGGAGGACGTGTTATTACGGCATATAATGAGGCATTTGCAGGGAATAAAGTTGTTACGGCATATAATTTGTATGATTATCAGGAAAAAATATTTACAAAAGATGTTGACAGCATGTTCCATCTGGGAATGAAAATTACACAAAAAACAGGCTGGCTTTCACCTATGATGCACATTATGGTATCTGTCGGAATTGCGGCAGTCATAGGTTTGGGAAGTTATATGATTGTTAAAGGCAAAATCACAAGCGGAAACTTTGTTTCGTTCTTAACTGCTCTCATTATGCTTTACACTCCTATTAAGTTGCTCGGTAATAATGCCAAAAGTATGCAGCAATCACTGTTGGCTCTGGAACGTGTCATAAAACAACTTGATTCCGAACCGAAAATCAAAGACAAAGAAAACGCATTTATACTTAAAGGAATGGAAGATTCTGTCGTTTTTGAAAACGTAAAATTTTCATATATAAAGAAAAAACCGGTATTGAAAGGAATTTCATTCTCTGTTAAAAAAGGGGAAACTTTTGCACTTGTCGGAAACTCAGGCGGCGGAAAAAGTACCATTGTTAACCTTATCCCCAGATTTTATGATGTAAACGGAGGCAGCGTAAAAATTGACGGACATGATGTTCGTGATATTTCGCTAAAATCTCTGAGAGATAATATTTCTATCGTATTTCAGGATAATTTCCTTTTTGCGGGTACAATTCGTGAAAATATAATGATAGGTAATCTGAATGCCACAGAAGATGATTTGAGAGAAGCCATAAAAGATTCTTATCTGGAAGATTTTATAAACAGTCTGGAAAAAGGTCTGGATACAGATATCGGAGAACGTGGTGTTCTTTTATCGGGCGGTCAGAAGCAAAGAATTGGTATTGCTCGTGCATTTTTGAAAAATGCTCCCATATTGATTTTGGATGAGGCAACAAGTGCTTTGGATAACGAGGCAGAAAAAATAGTTCAGCAGGCAATAGAAAACCTTATGAAAGACAGAACTGTTTTTGTAATCGCTCACAGATTAACAACGGTTCAGAATGCTGACAGAATCGCCGTTATTAAAGACGGAAAACTTGTTGAACTCGGTTCTCATGATGAATTGATAAATATTGAAGGCGGGACATATAAACACCTTTACGATTCACAATTTGTAAAAGTCCCCGAATTGGTGTAATCAGTTATCCGATGTTTATTTTTTTATAATTGTCCACAATATATTTGTGAACGATTGGTATAAAAACCTCATAAAACCGCCATTAACCCCGCCATCAGGATATTTTCCGATTGCATGGGGAATTTTATATACACTTATGACAGTTGCATTTTTCGTTGTATTGTCAAAACCGCATACACAGGATAAATACATTGCGGTGTACTTATTTCTGTTTCAACTGATTTTTAACTTCACATGGAGTTATGTGTTTTTTGAAATGAAATCAATATCTCTGGCACTGGTTGATGTAATAATTTTACTGATTATTCTTTCATTCACTGTTTTTTACTTTTTCAAAGTTTCAAAACTTGCAGGATTTCTCATGATTCCGTACCTGTTACAGGTAATTTTTGCAACATATCTAAATGCCGGAATTTTAATTCTTAACAAAAATATTTAGAATTGTGTTGGGCTGAAAGCCCAACTTACCGTATTGTTGGGCAGGTATGCCCAACCTGCAATTTCGTAGTGGGCACGCTTTCGCTTTGCCCACCCTACAATTCTTACATATTAAAGTTTTGTCTTAACAAAAATATTTGATTTTATAAACTCTGCCAGACTTTGGGCAATAAGTTTATGCGATTCATTTGCATAGTGGAGTCCGTCTTTTTCTGACGGGGACGCTATTTTATTAAAATCGAAATAAAAACAGTTATTTTCTTTTGCAACCTGTTCATAAACGGGAAAAACATTTTCCGATGTTTCTATTGATTTTTTATCGAATTGCATTTTAAATATTCCGTTCAGGATATTTTCTTTAATTCTGACAGGCGGAATAATCAGGATTTTTGTATTTTCATTAACTTCCCTGACAGAATCTATGTAATTTTGCATTCCTTTTCGTGCAATATCTTCATCAAGTTTGTAGAAAAATTGTGCATCATTTGTCCCGACAGCAATTATATACAAGTCAATGTTTTCGTAATTCCGTAAAATTGTTGAAAAATATTCTCCTCCGGAAAATTCTAATCCGTCAGGATTTTTGAAAAACCCTGTTCTGTTGTTCATACCTTCTTCAATTATTTCACAATCCGGCAAAAGTTCGGATAAAATTCCCGTCCAACGCTGACTTTTGGGGTATCTGCCGCAATTTTGCGGATTATATCCGAAAGTGTTTGAATCTCCATAACATAATATTCTTTTCATGGTTTAATACATTCTAATCCCCGGAATACTAATTCCGTTTCCTGTGTTGTAATAAATTCCGTTTGAATAATTCACCGGCACATAATTATAACGATAACCTCCCGGATAATACCTGTTATAAGCGTTGTTTGTGTAATACGGATAACCGTTATGATTAATATTTACATTGATATTTTTTGTATTTTTCAGATTTTCAATATACTGTCTTTCATACGATTCCCGTACGGCACGCTGCTGGGTTTGGCGGAGAGTATTCGGTGCAAACTGCGCATTTGAACCGTAATTATTTATTGTACCCGTTGTATAGGTTCTGCCGTAAGGACCGTATCCTCCGGAAACAGAGGTAACTCCACCTGCTGCGTTATAATTGATAACTGCGGCATTGGCATTTATACCCGTAAATAACAACATTAATGCAAAAATAATAATTTTTTTCATACCAAACTCCTGACTTGATATTATAACGAAAAATTCAATCAGTTTGTTCATATATTTTAAATGATTTTTCATGTTTTTTCAAGACTGATTAATCATAACACATGACACCATTAACAAGATGTCCCTGTGATGTGGTATTTATATGAAAATTCTTATTTAATCTTGAAATTTGCGCAGGCTTTGCCGGAACAGACGGTCTTAGTCTGTCATAATAACCGTAGGGTCTTGCAAAATTATTTTTTGCCATCTGACGTGCATATTGTCTGCGTCTTGCATCCATAATTGCTCTTTGGGAATTTATATGACGTGTATTTTGCGCAAATGCAGCATTTGAACCGTAATTATTCAGGGAACGTGTACCCCCTGCTGCCGTACGAACATAAGACGGATGTCCTGCAAAATAAAAGACTTGTTCAGCGTTTACACTTAAAGCGGAAAAGATTATAACCAAAACTGTCAAAATAAATTTTTTCATACACATACTTTTTTTACCTACATGAATTATAAGTCCAAAAGCCCAAAAATTTGCTATTTCTTATGCTATATTTTTACCGTTCTTAATATAGTATTGCACGATATAACCGGCTTTGCCTCAGAATGACAAAGTTTTTGGTAACTTTGGTGCTAAAAAGTATATAATTACCATCGCTTATCTTCCGAATAATTGTTGAGAGTATATTTTGTTCATGATAATATTTTGACAAATATAAGGAGTGGTTATATGGATAAAAAGCTTAATACAATAGCAATTATATTCGCCGGAGGGACAGGACAGAGAATGTCTAACGGTGAAAATATTTTGCCCAAACAATTTCTGAAAATTCACGGCAAACCTATTATTGTACACACGTTAGAACTTTTCCAAAACCATGAAGGTATTGATAAAATCTATATATCTATCCACCCTGATTATTTTGATTATATGTCCGATTTGGTCAAACACTATTACATAACAAAGACGGCAGGAATTGTTTTGGGAGGTGCGACAGGACAGGATTCAATATATAACGCCCTGAAACTTGCTCAGGCTGAAAATGATGAACAATCAATCGTTTTAATTCATGACGGAGTCCGCCCGAATATTACCCCTGAGGTTATTTCGGCAAATATTGAATGTGCGAAGAAAAACGGTAACGCAATAACCTGTACCTCATGTTTTGAAACAATTTTGATAAGCGAAAACCACCTTAACCCCAAACATGTTCCGTACAGAAAAAATACATATTCTGCACAGGCACCTCAGTCTTTCCACCTTGGCGAAATAGTTGAAGCGCACGAACAAACAAGAAAAGTTAATCCGAAATATACAGATATTGTTGATTCCTGCACACTTTTTAAAACTCTGGGCAAAGAAACCTATATGATTGCGGGCAACAGAGGAAATATTAAAATTACAACCATTGAAGATTTATACATTTTAAGGGCATTGATTCGTTACAAAGAAGATATGGATGCTTTTGGTCTTGTGGGGAAAGAGTAAATGAATAAAATCCTGACAGAAGATGTTCAAAATATTATCAAAGAATTTGATATGTCTGTTTTTAATAACAAGTCGGTGCTAATTACAGGCGCAACAGGGCTTATCGGAAGTCTATGCGTGAGAAGTTTATTATCATCGGGTTTTAACACAAAAGTTCTTGCACTTGTAAGAAACGAAGAAAAAGCAAGAAACATGTTTGCAGATAACAAAAATCTGATTTATATTGTTCAGGATATTAATAACCCGATTTCAACGGATGAAAATGTTGATTATATAATCCACACCGCAAGTGTAACCGCTTCAAAAGATTTTGTTGAAAAACCCGTTGAAACAATTTTAACATCCATAAACGGCACACGTAATATACTTGAATTTGCAAAAAATAAAAAATGTTCAGGAGTTGTTTATCTTTCATCACTTGAAATATACGGGGTTCCCGAAAAAGAAGATGTTAGTGAAAACGATTACGGATATATTGATTTATTAAACCCGAGAGGAAGTTATCCCGAAAGTAAAAGGTTAGTTGAAAACCTTTGTATTTCTTATGGTTCGGAATATAATGTTCCCGTAAAAATCGCAAGATTAACCCAAACCTTCGGAGCGGGGATTTCAAAAAATGATAACAGAGTTTTTGCACAATTTGCAAAAAGCGTTGTTGATAAAAAAGATATTGTCCTACATACAAAAGGAGCGACAAAACGCTGTTATTGTTATACAACAGATGCGGTTACGGCAATTTTTACCATTTTAACAAAAGGGGAAAATAATACCGCATACAATATTGCAAACAAGGATTCCTATATAACAATTTATGATATGGCACAAATGCTTGCAAACGAACAAACGAAAGTTGTATTTGAAATTGATAACAAAAACAGAGGCTACAACCCCGAAGTAAAAATATCAATGAACACGGAAAAATTAGAACATTTGGGCTGGAGTGCAAAAGTTCCGCTGAAAGAAATGTTTGAACGTCTGATTGAATCTATGAAAGGCTGATTTAAGTGGAAACGAAAAAGAAAATATATCTGATAGGAAGAATGTCAAATGTCACAGGTATCGGAGCCATTTTAGATGCGTATCTGACATATATTTTGAAAGGTCTTGATAAAGGTTTTATCCCCGTTTGTGATTTAAAACATTTCAAAAATCAATATTTCAAGGATGGAAGAATCTGGCGGGATAATGTCTGGGAATACTTTTTTGAACAACCTTGCGGAATGACTCTTGAAGATGTCGAAAACTCCGAATTAATTGTAAGAATTGCCGATGCCCAAAAGCCATTAAGCGAATATTCTCTGACATGTAATCATTTACCCGTCAATCAACCGCACTCGAATGACAAAAGGATAGAAAATTTAAAAAACCGCAGAAAAGAATGTATAAAATTTAATTCCGAAATGACAGAATACGTTGAAAACGAATATAAAAAAATTATCGGGAACGATGAAAATATTTTGGGGGTTTTGTGCAGAGGAACCGATTATTACATCAGAAAACCCGCAAAAGAACATGTGCAGCCAAACCCGTTAGAAGTAATTGAAAAAATCAAAGAATTTACAAAAAAACATCCTGAAATAACAAAAATTTATCTTGCAACAGAGGATGAAAATATTTATGAAATATTCAAAGACGAATTTGGAGATAAACTTATTGACAACAACCAGTACAGATATACTTATGATGCGGAAAAGAAAAACTTTATAGCAAAAATAAAAGTTGACCGTCCTGACCATAATTATCAACTCGCAAAAGAATATCTGGCATCTTTGTATATCCTGTCAAAATGTAAGTATTTTGTCGGAGGCAGATGCGGCGGAACAAAAATTGCATGGATTATGCAGGACAATTGGCAGGATGTCTATATCTGGAAACTCGGAAAATACGGCTCAAAAAATTACAGGTTAAAACATTTCTTTTTCTCAAAAGATGTAGAGTATAAACAAAATATTCCCTATGTAGTTTATACAATATTCGGAATAAAATTTGCACGAAAATATAAGTTCAGGGATAATTAATATAAGGTAACTATAT
>CAMHMW010000094.1 GCA_946186335.1 uncultured Candidatus Melainabacteria bacterium | reverse complement strand
CCATCAGTTGCGCCGTCAACAGCCTTTGTTGCACCTTCTGTTGCACCCTCGGCAACACCACCTGCTGCTTTTGTTGCTTCATCCGCTGCTGTATCTGCTACCTGAGTTGTTGATTTTGCAGCTAATTTTTCAGAAGATTTTTCAAGAGCTTTACCAACTTCCTGATTAACACTCTTGAAGCCGCCTGCAATTTCTTTTGTACCCTTAGCGGCTGATACACCTGACATAACAGCGGATGCTGCGGATGTCAAAGCACCTGTAATATTACCTTGTGCTGCATAAACAGCAGTTTTTGTAATGTTTGCTGCACATTTACCATAGTTACCGACTGTTTCAACAACAATACCAACTTTTTCGACCGTACCGCCTGATGTAATCATTGCCATACCTGCTGCCACAGTAAATTGATTTGATGCGAGCATTTTACCGACTGCTATCATACCTTTACCGACATACTGGGTAGCCTGACCTGACATTTGCGTATATCCTGCAATTTCATCAGCCTTTTCTGCTACTTTCAATACACTATTTGATTCGGCTTGTGCTGACTGAACATTTTTTATATTTGCGGCAGAAGTTTTCTTATAAGCACTTGCTTTTCTTGATAAAGTTCTTACCTGTTTATTGGTTTTAACCTGAGTTTTTTTCATGCGAACCTGAGTCGCACCGATTTTGCTCTGAGATGCCTGAACTTTTGCTGATGATGCCTGAACCATTGACTGAGCCTGTTGTTTATCAGCTTCTGTTGCATTTTCTGATGATAAAATTGCATTTTGAGATTCAATTTCAGCGTTTGCTGCTTCAACTTCCTGAGATAAAGATTCCAGTCTTGCAGCATCTCTCTGCATAGATTTTTGTGCATTCTGAATTGCTTTTGTCTGATTTTTCATCATTTTTTGGAATGCTTTATCATCTTTTTTCATTTTGTTGTCCAAACTTTTCATCTCAGACTGAGATTTATTCATTTGGGTAGTTCCGGCTTCTGTTTTTGCTGTTGCTGCTTTTGAATCATTTGCATCACCTTTTGAATCCCCAACAGCCTGATCGCCATCTTTTTCTGATTTCTGAGCATCAGCCTTATCAGCATTTTCTGCTCTTTTTGATAATTCTGAATTTACTCTCTTTAATTTACTGTCAACACTATTTGATATAAATTTCGGTAAATTTTCATTTTTCAATTCAGTTAAAGAATCTTTTAAGTCGTTTAATTCCCCTTGCGGAACTGATGTTAAGTTATCAAAATCGTATTTTGACAAATCAACGTGTTTTTCTTCTGCCTGCTGACCCTGTGTTGACTGAGCATTTGAAGTCTGTGCGGATGCAGAAGATTTTGTTGTCTGGGAAGTTTTTGATAAATCGTTAACAGAACTTGCGGTATTTTGGCTTACAACATTCTGAGCGGCTCTTGCCTGCTGGGGAGTTCTCAAACCCTGAACACTGTTTTGTGTATTAAGAGAAGCGAAATTAGCACCTTTTGCGCGAGCCTGGAATACGGATTCCTGCATAGACATACCGGGCGCAAGCTTTTGAGCTCTGCCGCCTTTTTGTGTCTGTGCAGACTTCATGAGCTTCATTATAGCTTCCATATTCATTTTTTGATTGACGTTGTTTACGCTCACTTTTAAAGCTCTCCAGATAATTCTCTCTTAGATATATAAAAACATTCAAAATTGCCTAATTTCAGCACTTATAAAATTGTTTACAAATGTTTACATAAAAAATTTTTGTAAACTTGAAATTGATTTAAGTTTATATTTTTGATAAAATTTTTTTGTTAAACGTAGAATTTTTAGGGAGAACTAAATATGGATTTAATGAAGGGAAAAAAGGGTGTTATTTTTGGAGTATCAAACACTCACGGTATAGCATACGGAATTGCAAAACAACTTTATGATGCCGGTGCTGAAATTGCTTTCACATACGCAGGCGAATCAATGGAAAAAAGAGTTCGTCCGATTGCTGAAAGTATGAATGCAAAAATTATAATGAGCTGCGATGTTACAAAAGAAGATGAAGTAAAAGCTGTATTTGAAGAAGTAGAAAAAGTTTACGGAAAAATTGACTTCGTTGTTCACGCCGTAGCGTTTGCTAAAAAAGAAGATTTAATGGGCAGATTTATTGAAACATCCGCTGACGGCTGGAATACGGCATTGGGTGTCAGTGCATACTCTCTTGTTACAATAGCAAGAAATGCAGAACCAATTATGAACGAAGGCGGTTCAATATTTGCCTTAACTTACCTTGGTTCTGTTCTTTCAGTTCCAAGTTACAACGTAATGGGTGTTGCAAAGGCAGCATTAGAATCTTCCATGAGATTTTTGGCTGTTGATTTGGGGGCAAAGGGTATCAGAGTTAACTGCATATCGGCAGGTCCCGTTAAAACACTTGCATCGATGGGTATAAGCGGATTTTCAAAAATGCTCAAAGCTGCGGTTGCTCGTTCACCGTTGAACAGAAACGTTGCACTTGAAGAAGTCGGAAAAGCGGGATTATACCTTGCATCTGACCTTTCAACAGGCACAACAGGGGAAGTTATCTATGTTGACTGCGGATGTCACTCTGCATACGGCTCAGCAGAAGAAATGGACATTCTTGCAAATAATATTGAATTATAATTCTTTCAATACAATACAAACTAAAAAAGACAATCATAATGATTGTCTTTTTTAGTATAAATATTTAATCTGAAATTACCTGTTAAAATATTGACTGAACATCAAACTCAATCTGAGTTTTCAATTCTTCAATAGTATCAAATTTCAGTTCTTCTCTGATTCGTCTATTGAAACTTACACGAATTTGCTTATCATACAAATCACCGTCAAAATCAAACAAGTGAGCTTCAAGAATTGCGATACCGTCATTTGACACGGTCGGAGAAACTCCAAAATTCGCAATACCATGATGAACACTGCCATCTTCTAACGTAACATCCACATCAAAAACTCCATATTCGGGTTCAATAATTTCAAGCGGATAAATAATATTTGCTGTCGGGAAACCGATAGTTCTGCCTAATTCTTTACCCTTTATAACAGTTCCCGATACCGAGAATTTCCTGCCGAGCATGGTTGCTGCCATATCCATAGAACCTGATTTAATATATTCTCTTATAGCCGAAGAACTGATTACATCGCCCCAAATAGCTTCCGGAGGAGTTGCAAAGAACAAATATCTGTATTTATCCTGACTATCAGACAAATACTTAACCGTTCCTGCTCTTTCAAAACCAAATCTGTGATTAAATCCCGTTGAAATAGCCTGCGGTCTGAAATACTTAACCAAAATATTTTCAAGGTAATCACTATATGACATGTTACAAATTTCAGGAAAATCCAACTCTATAACATAGTCAATTCCTAATTCTTTAAAATATTTATATTTATCTTCAAGCGTTAAGATATACTTAGGAGTAATCTCATTCAAATAACTGTGCGGGTTTTGGTTAAATGTTACAACAGCAGACTCAACCGCAATACTGCGGGCATATTCTACCGCACAATTAATAACCGCCTGATGCCCGAGGTGAACACCGTCAAAAAAGCCCAGTGCCAATGATAAATTCGGGATTTCTCTCAATTCTTTTATAATTTCCATAGTTCTATTATATCAATAAATTTTCATATGTAAATAATGTTAAGTATGTTAAGTATGCTAATTAAATAAAATTCCTACAATTGATGCAGACATATAACATGTCAAAGTACCGCAAATCAATGCCCTTACACCTAGTCTGGCAAGATTCTTTCTCTGGTTTGGCGCAAGTTCCCCAATACCACCAAGAAGTATTGCGATTGAACCCAAATTACCAAAACTGCACAATGCAAAACTCGCAATAAGGAAGGATTTTGCCGAAAGCACCATATCAGGCGATGTCAAATCAACATAAGCAACCATTTCATTCAGCACAAGTTTCGTACCCATCAAACCGCCAACGGTTGTTGCCTCTGACAACGGAACACCCATAACGATTGCAAACAGAGCAAATATCTTACCCAAGATCATATTTAATGAAAGTTGAGTCAAATCAAAACCGATTGATGTTAAATTTATATGCAGATATTTAACAATCAGATTTCCAAATCCGCCCAAGAACCAGTCTATCATCGCTACCAGCGCAACAAGTGCCAAAATCATTGCAACAACATTTATTGCAACTTTCATACCTTCTGAAGCACCCGCAGAAATTGCATCAAATACGTTTACATGCTGCCTTGTTCTTTTACTGAAAGACAGTTTAACCTCTTTACTTGTTTCAGGTTCGCCGGTTTCCGGATATACAATTTTTGACATAACAAGCGCACCGGGAACTGCCATTACTGACGATGCAAGAATATACTCTGCCGGAATGCCCATGCCGATATATATAGGCATGATTGAACCCGAAAGACATGCCAGAGAACCCGACATAGAGGCAAGCAATTCCGAACGTGTTAAATTAGCCAGATAGGGTTTTATCATAATCTGTGCAACTATCTGCCCGACAAATGCACTTGCAACATTAGAAAGTGCCTCTGCACCGCTCACATCAAGAAGTTTATTCATAGCCTTGCCCAAAACCGCAACAATTCTCTGCATTATGCCGTAATGGTAAAGGATATTAACCAAAATCATCATAAATACCATTGATGCCACAAGCTGCAAGGCAAAAATTGAGCCGCCATGACCTGCAAACAGTTCTCCGAATTTAACATTCATCAAACCGCCAAAGACAAATTCCCCGCCCTGTTTTGCAAACACCAACAGTTTTTGGATAAACAGACCTATTGCCATAAATAATTTTTGTCCGAATGGAATTTTAAAAATAAAAACAGCAAACAAAACCTGCAATAAAAATCCAAGTCCGACAGTTTTATAATTTATTGCCTTTTTATTGTTAGACATTAAATATGCTAATGCAAATATAACAACTATTCCTATTAATCCGATAAATCTGCTCATCATACCCTCTTTTACAATCTATAATTTAATTATACAAAAAAGAAGTCCCTTAAAGACTTCTTTTTTATAAAATGTGATAAAAGTTAACGGAAAATTAATGCTTATTAAATAAGCCCATAATTTTATCAATTAAGCCCTCTGATTCTTCGGCTTCACCCGAACCGTAGGAATCCAGTTTTTCAAGTCTTTCCTTTGCTAACTTGTACTCAACAGGATCCTGTACCAAATCAAGGTATTTTTGATAAAGTTCAATCGCTTTGTCTTTTCTGTACCTTTCATAGGCTTTTGCCAGATTTTTCAAACCGTTAAGGTCATTCGGGTCTGCCTCGTACAGTTTTTCAAGATAATCAAGCTGACCTCTTTTGTCGCCTATGCTTTCACGGTAATTTGCAAGTTTTCTCAATGCCTCTTTGTTATTCGGTTCAATTTTTACAATTTTTTCGTAATATTCTGCGGCATGGTTTACTTCACCATCTTCTGTCAGTAAATCGGCAAGGGTGAACAGGACATCGGGTTCATCCGCACGTATCTGAACCGCATTCAAAAACTCATTAATTGCGATATCCCTATTTCCTCTCAAAAGATTATATCTTGCCCAGTTCAGATGAGAATAATATTCGTTATCCGTTTCGTCATATACAAGCGCTCTCATCTGATAGGTAAGAGGCGAATTAGGCTGAGCCTTATTGTATTCTTCTATATACATCAAAGCCTTTTCAAAATCCTTTGTGGAATAACAATACTGAGCCATTAAAGTATAATATTTCGGATTCTGTTTGTAAACCTCAGGCAGAGAATTTAGTTTATTAAAAGCTTCGGTGCCTTCGCCCAGTTCAAGCATACACTGAATTTTGACAAGTTCATCCTTTGTATGCTCAATAGCACTTTTTGCATCACCGCTTTTGAGATAAACCGCAGCAAGCGCTTCATGTATTCTGTCAGTATTAAAGCCCTTTTGAATTGCTCTGAACAACGCATCCAATGCACTTGAATAAGCTTCATCCTCCATATATATATCTGCAAGTTGTAAGAAAATATCCTCATGCAATTCGTTGTAATCAAGAATAAGGTTATATTCATCTATAGCCTTCATTTTATTACCTGTCTGGCGATACAGATTTGCAAGCGTTAAACGTGTCATTACTATCTGTGCTTCATTATCATTTGCATGAGATAAAGCCTTTTTGAAATCATTTATCGCAAAATCAAGTTTACCCTCAAGAGAATTTTTATTTCCTCTGTAAACATAATATTTGTACTTGTCGGTATGTTCAAATATTGTCATCAATTGTTCATACGCCAAAGGGTTTGCAACATCTCTTTTTAAGATTTCATAATAATACGCTGCCGCTTCCTGCTCATTTCCCAAAATCAATGACAAATGACCGAGTCTTTCCAATATTCCCAAATCATCAGGACTGTTTTCGTATTCTTTTTTATATTCGGCAAAAGCCTGTTCATACTGTTCATTTGCTTCAAATTGTTCAGCCAACTGTAAACTCATTTAACTCTGCTCCTTTTAAATATATCCCTTGAAATAATTATAACACCAACGAACGCATTATACAAATTATCAGTTGTACAAATTCTGTGCCTTCTGCATATCATTGTCAAAATAGTAATCAATACCCTCAACCGCTGATTTTAAAACAGGTTTTAATTCCAAAAGCTGACTTTTATAAAAATCCTGTAAAACAAACTGCTCTGACGGTATTGGAGGTTGAGGACCTATCCCGATTTTAAGACGCGGAATTGATTGGGTACCGACACATTTTATAACCGACTTTATACCATTATGTCCGCCATCGGAACCGTTCGGACGAAATCTGATTTTCCCGAGTTCAAGCGAAAGATCGTCATAAACAACAAGCAAATCGCCGGCATCAATTTTATAATAGTTCATAACAAGCTGAACGGCATCTCCCGACAAATTCATAAAGGTTGTCGGCTTAATGAGAATAATATCCTCCAACCCATGTTTATATCTTGCCATAAAGCACTTAAACTTCTTTTCCTCTTTAAAAGTTACATCTTTTACAATAGCCAGCCTGTCAACCACCATAAATCCTGCATTATGACGGTTAAAACAGTATTTTTCGCCAATATTTCCCAAACCTG
>CAMHMW010000093.1 GCA_946186335.1 uncultured Candidatus Melainabacteria bacterium | reverse complement strand
TAAATGATATAAAAAAAATCGGTTACGAGGCTGGAACGGGGTGTCTTGTCGGACTGCCAGACCAAACTGTTGAATCTCTTGCGGATGATATTCTGTTTTTTAAAAAAATCGGAGCGGATATGGTCGGAATAGGGCCTTTTATTCCGCACCCCGAAACACCGCTGAAAGATGCGGATAAAGGGAGTTTTACCCTTGCACTCAAAGTTATGGCACTCACCAGAATATTACTGAAAGACATAAACATTCCCGCAACGACCGCAATGGAAACTCTTAACCCAAATGGCAGAATAATAGCACTCCAAAGCGGCGCAAATGTTGTTATGCCTAATGTCACATCAACAGAATATCGGGCAAAATACGAAATTTATCCCGGCAAAATCTGTATCAATGACGAACCGACAAAATGCAGAGGATGTATTGAGGGCAAAATAAAATCTATCGGACGGACAATATCTGACACAAAAGGCTTTCACTCAAAGAAATCATAAACCAATTTTACCCGCAACTACACAAAACTTAAACCTATACTTGCAAAAATAAACTGTTTATTATACGATTAAACTTGCGAACGTGCGTCGGTGTACTTTGTGTGGAAAAGTATCAAGCACCGATTAAGGAATTACACATTATTAGTAGTTTTTAGAAATATAAAGGAAAGCAAAATGAATAATCCGATTATTGACGAATTAGAAAAGGAATATCTTGGAAAAGAATTACCTGAATTTAATGCCGGCGATACCGTTAAGGTTTTCGTAAAAATCGTTGAAGGTAACAAAGAAAGAATTCAGGCTTTTGAAGGTACAATTATTAAAATGCACGGTTCAGGACTGAACAAAACAATCACCGTAAGAAAAGTATTCCAAGGCGTAGGCGTTGAAAGAGTATTCTTGGTAAATTCACCCAGAATTGACAAAATCAACGTATTAAGACGCGGTGATGTTAAACGTGCAAAATTATACTACTTGAGAGAACGCTCAGGTAAAGCAACTCGTATTAAGGAAAAAATTGAAAAAAGATAAGACTCATATTCACTGGTATCCGGGGCATATAGCCAAGGCTGAAAAAAAGCTGAAAGAACAGCTTTCATTAGTGGATGCCGTAATTGAAGTTCTTGATGCGAGATTACCAATCTCAAGTTGTTATGACAATATTACGGGGCTTTTGGGACAAAAGCCCCGTTTAATTTTGCTCAACAAATCTGATTTGGTAAAAGGGAATGAACTTGCTCCGTTTATAAAATATCTGGAAACAAACACAGGTTATCCTGTTATTCCGACGGATGCAAAAAATTCAAAAGACTTAAAATTCATAGTAAATAAGGCTGTAGAACTATCGGAACCGCGCATTCAGGCAATAATGGCAAAAGGACTGCTTCGCAGACCGGCAAGAGTAATGGTTGTAGGGTTGCCGAATGTAGGAAAATCAAGTATCATAAACAAATTAACCCGTTCATCAAAGACAAAAATCGGTGCAAAAGCAGGAGTAACAAGACAGCAGCAATGGGTGAGAATCAACCCCAAACTTGAACTTTTAGACACCCCGGGTATTATTCCGATGAAACAGGAGGATCAGGAAAGGGCAAAAAAACTTGCTTTTGTTAATTCCGTTTCCGAAAACGCCTATTCTAACGAGATTGTAGCACAGGAGCTTTTGGACATTTTAAGTGACGAACAGGCAAAAACTTTCAGAGAATTTTATAAACTGCCCGATGATAAAGAATTAAATATCGATAATATTTCAATAGAAAGAAACTGGCTGTTAACTGGCGGAAGTACAGACAGAGAAAGAACCTCCGTTTATATTTTAAGAGATTTTAGGGAAGGCAAAATCGGGAAATTTATTTTAGACACACTTTAATAATTTGTCGGGGCAACCTCGAACTATAAACAATAAAAATGCCGGTTGCACACGTGCGCCGGCTATATTGTTCTCTCTTTTCTTATCTTCTTATGATGAGTATTATCTTACTGCGGATAGGTTTGCCTTGATTCCTGCGTCTGAATTTACCATGTTCGCATTTGCGTAAGCCAGGGTACGACGCTTCTTGGCTCCTCTTAATATTAACTCAACACTCTCGCATCTGTTATTCGATGGTGTTGTTATCTTTTTTAACATTATTTTTAACTCCATAGATTACTGTTACATTATTTTTATCGGCATCTTTAAAATAAAACTTTAATTATATTTCGTTTTTGTAAACAAATATTAATATCAAATTTGTCGACAACTCATTATAAAAAGTGTAAAATGATTCTTATGAAAGAGGACAATTTTTATTTTTCAACAACAGCCGGAATTGAAGCAAAACTGGAAAGAGATATTCTGGCACACGAGGATAAAGTCATAACAATCGGACTTGTTGTTGCTCTTATTTTGATGTACCTGTTCAGAGGAGTAATCTTTTACTGGCTGAAGTTCGGAATTGCAATTCCGCAGGGTTATGAAATAAGACCAATACCTGTCATGGAAGAACCCATACAAACCGATTATACCGATGAAGAAAAAGAGAGGAAAATTTTTACATATACATCTTTAATAAATTCCCATCAAATTACGATGATGCCTCAGGCTCATTACGTATTATCAGGGAAAGCGGTAGCCATTAACCATGATTTCTGGTTTATAACGGAATTTTTTGACAGTGCGGCATTATATGATTTAGGGACAGCATGGGGGAAAATAGCCGACAAAAAAATGTTTAAGAAATATATCAGGACATACAGTCAAAAAGTCGAAATGACAGGCGCAAGGCGTTTAAACTGGCGCTGGCGTTCAGATGTTCCGTATTCCGGCAATTATATTGCCTCTCATATTTCTCATTCACACATTATTCCCGCAAACCGAAATATTATGGCTGGTCTGCTTACCATAAAACTTTGGGATAATGTTCAAATTGAAGGCGAACTTGTTGATATGGAATATTATTCACAAAAGAGAAATTACCGCTACGAATACTACACAAGTCTTTCAAGAACGGACTCCGATGCCGACAGCCGAGGAAGCGGGGCTTGTGAAGCCGTTTATGTCACAAAACTGCGTGTCGGCAACAGAATTTATCAGTAATTAAAATAACGACAACTGTTTTTCAAAATGTTTGCGTAAAAAAGATAACCTGTGATACTTTGTTGTTCCGTATTTATCAATAGCAGAAAGGTGTTCCTGAGTTAAATAACCCGCATTATGCTCCCAGCCGTATTGCGGAAATTCCTGTGCCAAATTTTCCATATATCTGTCACGGCTTACCTTTGCAAGAATACTTGCCGCCGCTATTGATGCCGATTTCCCGTCCCCTTTTATTATATATTTCTGGGGAAATTTATAATTTTTTATATTTTTATTCCCGTCAACAAGCGTTATAAAATCCGTCAAACCAGCCTCTTTTATTACATTTTCGCATGCCGTTTTCATTGCTTTTAAAGACGAATTAAGGATATTTATCCGCTCAATTTCCTCAACATCGATATTTATTATTGAATTGACTGAATTGTTTAAAATAATTTCATAAAGGTTATTTCTTGTTTTTGCGGAAAGTTTTTTTGAGTCGTTAAGTTTTGACAAATCAGTAATCAGCCCCTTTGTAACCTCAGGAAAATAAACAGCGGCAGCAAAAACCCCGCCTGCCGCAGGCCCTCTGCCTGCTTCATCAGTACCTAATACAACACCGTATTTTTTATCGAATTTAAACAATTCATCCATTCCATAATATTAGCATAAAGAACTTTATTAGGTAATTACATACTATTTAGCACTAAATTTACCAAAAACCTCGTCATTCAGAGGGCTTTAGCCCGAAGAATCTGTTATATATAATAGATTCTTCGCTTCGCTCAGAATGACGGTACTTTTTACCCGTAACATTGTATATAGTTACCAAATATTTAATATATTTGCTAATTCGATACGGTTTTCGTACAATAATTATATGACAGAGGTTGTGCAACAGGAAGAAAAAACATCGGGCGTTTTAAAAGCGGCATGGCTAATTGCGGTGGTTACCATTGTAAGTAAGCTCATCGGCTTTGTCCGTGATATTGTTATAGCAAATTATTACGGAGCATCAATGGTTTCTGATGCATATTATTACGCCTACCAGATTCCCTCACTTTCCCTGATTTTACTTGGAGGTGTCGGAGGTCCTTTTCACAGTGCAACCGTTGCTGTTTTTTCAAAACTCATACCAAATCTGAAAGATAAACCCTCAGATGAAGTTAACCGTTTGTATTCAACCTTTATGAATGCAACCATACTGTTTTTTATTGCGCTTTCAGCAATAATTTTTCTGTTCCCGAAACAAATAATGGGAATAATCATTTCGGGCGGTTCGCCGGAAATGGTAGGATTAGCCGCAGAGCATTTAAGAATTATGACACCGCTTTTGGTTATAGGCGGAATTGTCGGAATTTATTACGGCATCTTGATAATATATAAACAGTTTATGCTGCCTAATCTGTCACCGATTTTAATGAGTGTGGCAATAATTGCGGCAGTAATTTCGGCGCCTGATGATTCAAAAGGCTATACCCTTGCGTGGGCAACAACTGCGGGTGCGGTTTTGCAATTTATCGTCCAATATCCGAATATAAAACGGCTTGGGTACAAACTAAAACCGGTTTTTGACTTTACAAACAACCCGAGATTTAGAGAAATCGGCGAATTACTGTTTCCTGCGGTTTTAAGTTCAACAGTCGGACAAATACATATATACGTTGACATGTTTTTCACTTCATCAATTTCGGAAGGTGCATGGACGGCAGTCGGATATGCAAACAGGGTTTTTCAGTTCCCTGTCGGAATTTTGGTGACGGCATTTCTTGTTCCGCTGTTTCCAATCTTTGCAAGACTTGTTGCCGATAACGATTTGGACGGTATAAGAAATTATTTTAATAAAGGTGTCGGAGTCCTGTTTTTCGGTGCAATACCGATTATTATAGGAATTTTGGTTGTAGGAACGGATGCCGTCAGACTTGTATTTGAGCATGGGGTATTTGACGAAAAAGCAACATTTTTGGTGACAGAAGCCCTATGGTTTTTATCCGTTTCAATAATTCCTTACGTTTTCAGAGATTCAATAACAAGGGTTTATTATTCGTTTAACGACTCAAGAACACCGTTTCTGGTAGCCTTTTCATCAATAATACTAAAACTTATACTCAACTGGCTTTTGATAACAAGACTGCATTACGGCATTGGCGGAATTACGCTGTCGACATCACTTGTGACCCTGTTCAATGCCTGTGTTCTCGGTTATTTCATTAAAAATAAAATCAGAATGGATTATAAATCTTTGTTTAAAAACTTGTTAAAAATGCTTGTTTCGGGTATTATAACTATCGGGGTTTGCTATTTATGTGCAAGCGAATACGACAAGTTTGTTCATTTATCTAAAATCCCGTTTGAAACCATAAAAATTACTATAATAGCAATAGTTTGTTTGGGTATATATATTCCGCTTAATTTACTATTTAAAATGGAATATGCTGGAGAATTGTTTAATAGATTAGCCGCAAAAATTATCAGAAGATAAGGCAATTAAAAAAGAGAATAAACAGAGTTAATTTTAGATTATGAAATTACAGGTAGGACAGAATATTGACAATAACAGAGTCAGACTGGACTTTCGAAAAAGTCCGGCGACTCCGAATAATTTACCGAGTTATGAGATTGAAAAATCCAAGGCCGATGAATTTGTAAGGAAGTACAATAATCAGGAAAGCAAACTGATGAGAAATACAAATCTTGCGGTTGCGGGTTTTGCGATTGCAGGCTGGAGTGTAAGTATCTGGAAACGCTCTTTAAAAATGGCTTTTTTATGGGTTCCTGCGGGAATTTTGGCGGGCTTGGGTATTGGTGCATTAATATCTGCCCGCCAAAAGAATAACCTTATGGACAAATATCAGGTGAGAGAATACTCCGTCAGAAGTTATTTTTAAATTGTTGGGCAAGTATGCCCAACTTACAATTAGATGATTTCATAACACAAAATTACTCAAGTACAACAAACTTGTTTGAGGTTTGGGGAACAGAGGGAAATGACAAGTTTATCCACGAAATTCTTGATGATACTTCTGTTACTTACAACTTAGGCAAAGGTAATGATACTCTTGAATTTGTAAATATCTCGGAAAGCAACAAAGACAATATTACAAGAAAAGCTGTTGTTAATTCTGTTGCCGAAACAAATAAATATCATAACGTCACAAATAAAGATACTCTTATTATGGGCGGTTATCATGATGGTAACACCGGTTATTCTAACCAGCACAGATATGCTTTTGGTGAAGATGGTGATATAGTTGTATCTGCTGTACATAATGTTTCATATAACAGCCATAAAAAAATAGTTACGGATGTTACATACAGTAATTTCTTGAATAGAGATGCTAACGGCGCTTGGGTTACTCCTGATTTGGAAGTTAGAGATTTTGCCGATAGCAACGTTGCATATCAAATAAAACGATACGACAGTGTCCAAACTCTTGATACTTACTATTCATATCTAACAATCAACAGTGATTTGCAACAAGAATATGAAGATATTGATGCTGTATATATTAAAGCTTCCGGCAGCGAAAACAGTAAAGTCTACGGTAACGGAGGTGACCATATTTTAACAGACGGTGGTGCCGGACTGAACTATATTGGTGCCGGTGACAGAATTATAACCAATTCAACTTCTTCAAATGATACCTATAATGTAGGTTTATCATCATCTGGCACTACTACATATATCACAGATAATGGCGGTAGTGATACATTAAAGATAACCGGATTAGCTTATAATGAGTATTCTAATGAGCTTGAAGATTTGTATCTGGCATTTAACGTAAACAAAGACGGCAGTATGGGTGATACATTTGTTATAACAAAAACATTGAGTGATTCTTCTCAAATTTCTAATGCTGCTGATTATTTGTGTGGCAAAATCGATACAATGTATAATAACCACATTGTTGTAACTGCAGCAAGAACCGATGAACAAAAAATAGGCGGCATGCTTGGTATAGAAAGTATCGCTGCATATAAAACAGATTATGACAATTCTACCTGTGATTCTTATCTTAATGGAGCGGTTCAAGTATATCGTGACAA
>CAMHMW010000092.1 GCA_946186335.1 uncultured Candidatus Melainabacteria bacterium | reverse complement strand
CCCTTTTTCCTATTGATTTTCCAACGACTTATTGAATACAATAAGTCTTTTTTTTGCAGCAAATGCAAATAAATTTAGTGATGAGAATTTGTTTTTATGATAACCTTAGTGATATCATAAGAAGGGGATATAATGCTATTCAGTTCAATGACATTTGTATTTATGTTTTTACCGATAGTTTTGGTATTGTATCTTGTAACAAAAAAAGAGTTGCATAATCCGATACTTTTGATTGCCAGTATAATTTTTTATGCGTGGGGTGAGCCGAAATATCTGGCGATAATACTTTTGACAATTTTGGTCAATTATTTCGGTGCAATTTCTGTAAACAAATTTTCTTCACACAAAAAATTTGCGCTGGTGCTAACCATAATAGCGAATTTATCCTTTTTATTCTATTTCAAGTATTTTAATTTTGTAATAGATAATTGTAATAACATTTTTCATTCCCATATAAACGCATTAAATATAGTAATGCCTATCGGGATTTCTTTTTATACATTTCAGGCGTTGTCTTATGTTATTGATGTATATCGCGGGGAATGTAAAGTTCAGAAAGATATTTATAAATTAGCACTTTACATTTGTTTATTTCCGCAGCTTATAGCGGGTCCTATTGTGAAATATCATGATGTGGCAGAACAAATTGACTCCCGTGAAGTTAATTTTGAAAAAGTTTCTCTTGGTGTAAAGAGGTTTATAATAGGATTGTCAAAGAAAATGCTTATTGCAAATACCATGGGTGCTATTGCCGATAAAATCTTTGTTCAGAGTCCTGATACGTTTAGTCATGGCATAGCGTGGCTGGGGTCTGTTGCATACAGTTTTCAACTGTTCTTTGATTTCAGCGGATACTCTGATATGGCAATCGGGCTTGGCTTAATTTTTGGGTTTAAGTTTATGGAAAACTTCAACTACCCCTATATCTCAAAATCAATAACCGAATTTTGGAGAAGATGGCACATATCTCTGTCAACGTGGTTCAAACAGTATGTTTATATCTCACTTGGCGGAAACAGACAGGGGCTTATAAAGACAATCAGAAATCTGGGTATAGTTTTTCTTTTAACCGGTATCTGGCACGGTGCTGCGTGGAATTTTGTAATCTGGGGTTTATGGCACGGATTTTTTATAATTGTTGAAAAGATGTGCAACATAAAAGAATACGATTCAAAGCCGCATTCGTGGTGGGTTAACGGAATAAGACACATTTATTGCATCTTGGCTTTTGTAATCGGCTGGGTAATGTTCAGGGCTGATAATATGGCTTATGCGTGGAAATATATTCTGAATATGTTTGGAATTTTGCACATAAAAACGGAAGAAATTGCTTATGCCCTTCCTTATTATGTCGACCGCTGGGAAATCATAATATTTGCGGCGGCAATTATATGCTCTGTTCCTGTATTTAATAAAATGCTCGAGGTAAAAAATAAATGGGCATTGGCAGGGGTTAATCTATGGCTGTTATTCCTGTTTGTCTTATCAGCTGCAACAATAGCCGCAAGTACGTATAATCCGTTTATATATTTCAGATTTTGATGAAAACTTTTTGCACATTTACCCCAAAATTAATTATTTAGAATTAGTGAACTTTTGAATGGTTTGTTATATAATCCGTATATAGTTAGTTTATGAGGTTTTTATATGACAGTTGATGATGCTATCGTTATGATTTTGGCAGGTGGTGAAGGTAAAAGATTGTACCCTTTAACAAAAGATAGGGCAAAACCTGCTGTACCGTTTGGCGGACGTTACAGAATTATTGATTTTGTTATTAATAATTTTATTAACTCGGGATTTTTCAAGATAAAAGTTTTAACCCAGTACAAGTCTGATTCCTTAAACAAACACATAACAAGAGGATGGGCATTGTCACCGTTTTTAAATCAGTATGTTGATTTGGCTCCCGCTCAGATGAGAACAGGCAATGATTGGTATCGTGGTACGGCTGATGCAATTTATCAAAATATTTTTCATATTTATGATGAAGACCCTGACTATGTTTGTATTTTTGGGGGTGACCACATATATAAAATGCAGGTTAATCAGATGCTTGATTTTCATAAAGAGAATAAAGCGGATTTGTCAATTTCCGGTATTCCGATTCCGATAGAGGAAGCCTCGGAATTTGGAATTATGGAAGTCGATGAAAACTGGCGTCTTATAAATTTCGTTGAAAAACCTAAAAACCCGCCCAAACCGATTCCCGGGAATCCGGGGATGTGTCTGGCGTCTATGGGAAATTATATTTTCGGGAAAGATGTGTTGCTAAATGCTTTGGAAAAAGATTTTAAGGACACCTCATCAAGTCACGATTTTGGGAAAAACGTTATTCCGAACTTGTTAAAAGAGGGTAAAAAAATTTATGTTTATAATTTTGCTGATAATTCTTTCCCGGGAATGACGGACAGTGAAAGAGGTTATTGGCGTGATGTCGGAAGTATTGATGCATATTGGCAGGCAAATATGGATTTGCTTGACTATACTCCCGAATTGAATTTGTATTCAAAAGAATGGCCGTTAAGAACATTTAACTATAACTACCCCCCTGCAAAATTTGTCTGGGAGGAGGGTGACAGAGTAGGTATGGCTACAAATTCTATGGTTTCAGAAGGCTGTATCATCTCAGGTGGCGGTTTGTCACACTGCGTATTGTCGCCAAAAGTCAGAATTAACAGTTATTCCAGCGTTTCTGACAGTATTTTGATGGAAAATGTTGAAGTCGGTCGTTATTCTCAAATCAGAAAAGCGATTATTGACAAAAACGTAATCATACCGCCTCACACGACTATCGGTGTAAACAGAGAAGAGGACATAAAACGCGGTTTCCACGTATCCGAAGGCGGTGTTACTGTCGTTCCGAAAGGTGCTATTTTATAAAATTTTTATAAAGAAATTCATAGTATTTATAATAATGAGGTACAATAATGGCTGTACCTCTTATTATTTGTAAATTTTTGTGACATAAGTCAAAAAATTAATCAATTAATAACCTTGATAATCTTTATTTGTTTGGGCAGGAACAATTATGTGTAGTTTTGGTATATCAAACATGGCAAATTATATTACCACCTCAATTGCGGGTGTGCTGCCTTCTGCCACCGTAAAAGGAGAGAAAGCTAACAAAAGACTTGCGTGGATAGGAAAACACATATCTTCCCCCCAAAACCGTTTGATATTAGGTGCATCCGCACTTATGAGCCAGCCGTTTATAGATTTAAACAATAAGAGAGTTGATGAAGATACTCGTAAAATTTCTGCAGCCCGCACTGTTGCGAAGATTATTGCCGGCACGGCAACAGGATTTCTTGTTCGTTACGGATGTATTAAAGCCATTGATTATTGTTCTTTACTGCCCTCTCAAATTACTAAATCAATGAAAAATCCCCGATTACGAATGCTGTTTACGCCCGATTCTGCAATTGCAGGAGTTTTAAAAGATTTGGGTCAATACAAAAAAGCGCTTGGTTCATTTATTGCCTTAGGTGTGATGATGATAACGAACTTTATGATAGATGCGCCTTTGACAAGATTTTTGACAAATAAATTTGCGGATAAATACGGGTTAAAACAAAATCCGAATAAAAAACGTGAAACCCCCGAAACAATTTTGTTTCCTTTGGTTGCTGCCGTTAAGACGGTAAAAGCCGAAAAAGAAAACTGGAAGGGGGCAAAGAATGCATAAGCCAAAGATTTTTAAAGATGTAATAAATCACATAGCAAAAGTTTATGGCAATCACCCCGGAAAAATGCTTGTACATACAGGTGTAATCGGCTGGGCTTTATCTTCTCTTGCTCAGGTTTGTGCAATTATTATCAACGACAAAATTCCGAAAGAACAGAAGATGTTCCTTGTTCCGCAGGAAATTGCCGATGCCGGTGTAAATATTATCTCATTTTATCTTATAACCCAGACTGTTAAAGGGGTTGCTTTAAAAATGGTTAATATGGGCAAACTGCTCCCGAAATCTGTCCGTAATTTCTTGGCTGAAAACAATGTAAAAAATGTCGGTTCAAAAACTTTCGATGTCTTAAAAGACGGAAATTTGACAGATGATGTTGCAACCAAATTTAATGATTTTCGCAACGGGGTTGATGTTGTTGCAACAACTATCGGCTCAATTATTTCCTGCAATCTTGTCACTCCTGTTGTAAGAAACGGAATTGCCGCAAACCGGCAAAAAGAACTTATGGCAAGACAGCAAAAACGTTTTAATACCCCTGCTGATATTAAAAACCCCGAATACAAACCTTCTTATATGATGCGCCCGTCTATCGTTGATTTTAAAGCAACCGCATACAACAATATGCTTAATTCAAAAGGTTCAATGACTATTTAGTTCCCGAAATACAGATAGATAAAGCCGGCAATTATTCCTGTAAGCAATACTGCAAAGATTACTGCAAGTTTATAAAAATATGTTGTTGAATATTCGCAACAGTCCTGAATGCGGTTTATGATTTGTTTTGAGTAGTCATATTTTGAGTCGTTTTTCGTCTTGTTGTATGCCTGATGGAGAATTTTTTGAAATTTGTATAAATTTTCGAGTTCATTTCTTACCTTAGTATTTGAAATAGTCATTTTTTTTATTTTTATATTTTCATCCTGATTAAGTTCATTATCCATGTATGCTGATAGTCGCTTTATTGTTTCGTAATCACGTTTTTTCTCATCAACTGTTTCATTTTTTGATTTTCCGAATTCACTTAATACCGACAGCAATTCCTGAATTTTCTTTTGGCAGTGCGGACAAATTTTAATATGATTTTCTAAATATTTTTGTAATGTCAAATTCAAAGTTCCCTGTAAATATTGATTTATAAGTGCTTTAACCTGATTGCAGGTAAGTTTGTCTTTCATTTATCCTCCTAAATATAATTTTTTAATGCCTCTTGCAGTTTAATTCGGGCCCTTGAAATTCTTGATTTTACCGTTCCTATCCCTGTGTTTGTTGTTTTTGCTATTTCCTCATAACTTAACCCCTGAAACTCTCTGAGTATAATTGCAATTCTAAAGGCTTCCGGAAGTTGTCTGATTGCATTTTTAATCATTTTCTCGCATTCGGTTGAAATACATTTTTCCATCGGCTTAAAATGTTTATCGGGAATTTCAATTTTTATTGCAAAGTTCATAGGTTCGCAAGTGTATTCAAGAGAAACGGTTTCGGGCTTTCTGTTTGTTTTTCTCACAAAATCATAATATGTATTTGTGATGATATGGTTTACCCAGCCTTTAAAGCAGGCGGGGTTTTTAAGGTTTTGGATATTTTTGGCAATTTTCAGCAGTACTTCTTGTGTCAGGTCGGGGATATTATCTCCGTCTTTCATAAGGTAGTTTATTGTTGCTCCGACATCCGACTGTATCCTTTTAATAAGTTCTTCAAGAGCTGTATAGTCTTCATTTTGTGAAAGTACAATAAGTTCTTCCAATGCCATATTTTTATAGATTAACTTATTGCTGTCCATGAATTTTCCTTTTCTTTTCGTAATATAAATTACTTTTTTATGCTTGTTATTCTTCGCTGTCAGATTGTGTACGGCAATCTTTTTTATATAGAAATGTGAATTTTAAATTGAAAAACTGAACATTAAGGTTGTTTCGTGTTATTATGGTTATGCAGAAGGGATTATGGTTATGAGTAATATTAAAATTTATCTTGATAAGGATATTGATACGAATTTGATAAAGACAAAGAAAATTGCCGTTATCGGTTTTGGCTCGCAGGGTTACGGACAATCAATGAACCTGAAAGATTCGGGTTGTGATGTTGTTCTCGGTTTGCGAAAAGACGGGAGATCGTACAAAAAAGCCGAACTGTACGGGTTTAAAATAATGAGTATTGAAGATGCCGTAAAATGGGCGGATATAATACAGATTTTAATTCCCGATGAGTTGCAGGCAAAGGTTTATGAAGAACAGATTAAACCTAATATGAGAGCAGGACAATATCTGATGTTTTCTCACGGGTTTAATATTCATTTTAAAAAAATTGTTCCGCCTGATAATATCAGCGTAATTATGGTAGCACCGAAGGGTCCGGGGCATACTGTCCGCTCGCAGTATGAAGAAGGAAAAGGTGTTCCCTGTCTTATTGCGGTAGAAAATGATGCATCAGGGGATGCAAAAGAGGTTGCTCTTTCTTATGCTTCTGCAATAGGGGCAGGACGCGCGGGAATTATTGAAACCACTTTTAGAGAAGAAACTGAAACTGATTTGTTCGGGGAACAGGCGGTAATTTGCGGAGGGGTTTCCGCATTGATGAAAGCTGGTTTTGAGGTTCTGACAGAGGCGGGATATTCTCCCGAAATGGCTTATTTTGAAGTTTTACATGAAATGAAACTTATAATTGACCTTGTAAATCAGGGCGGACTTGCCGATATGAGATATTCAATATCCAACACGGCAGAATACGGCGATATGACAAGAGGTCCGAAGGTTATCGGAGAGGCCTCAAAAAATGCTATGCGTCAGATTTTAAAAGACATTCAGTCAGGTTTGTTTGCTGATGAATTTATGAATGAAATGGCGACAGGTTGCACAACATTTAACAAACTCAGAGAGGAAAACGCATCTCATCCGATAGAAAAAACAGGCGAGTTTATTCGTTCTTCATTTGTATGGGGGCAAAATAAGATAATTAACAGAGATAAAAATTAAAAGAGGGATTTATGTTTAATACGGAAGATATATATGAAGTTGTAATCTTTTCAATAGGTGATACAAAGGCGGGAACAAAGATGGGTAAATTGCAGCTGCGAAATACGGTGGATGACAGTTTGCTTAATTGTATTCTGTGGGAAGAAACTCTTAATCGCTTTGATAATAAGATTTTCAGAACAGGAAATCTTGTAAGAATTGTGTCGGCAAGTTTTAATGAAAAATTCAACAACTGTCTTGTTTCGGCACTTGAACTTGTAAAAGAGGCTAAACTCGGGTTAGAAGATGCTGAAATTGAGGCTTACTGGGCGAAATTAGAATCATATATTGAAAAAATTAAAAATTCTGAACTTCACGATTTTGTAAAAGGATTATTTACAAAGTATGAGGAAGATTTTAAAATTATGCCTGCCGCAAAACTTATGCACCATAATTATATAGGCGG
>CAMHMW010000091.1 GCA_946186335.1 uncultured Candidatus Melainabacteria bacterium | reverse complement strand
TCATGGTATGGGCAGACAATGGCCGGGTTTTGACTGATGTTTCTTCCTTAGTTTTGTTGAGCATGTATTCTGCCATTACTAACCTTTTTTCAATTTTCGCTACTACATCAATAGTCTTTTCTCATGACTATACCAAATTTAAGTAAAAAAAAAAATAATTTTTGCCCAAATATTAACTTTAGTAAATATAAATTTACAATACAGAATTTCCTAACCCTATACCTGCCGAATATTCATGCTATACTTAACTCATAGACATGAACGAGGGAGTATTTTTATGAATATAAACACGAATTATCAAAACATTTCAGACAGTTATCTTTTTTCAACCATTGCAAAAAAAGTGAGTGAATTTGCATCTGCAAACCCTGATAAAAAAATCATAAAACTTGGTATCGGCGATGTAACTTTACCGTTATGCAAAGTTGTTGTAAACGCTCTCAAAGATGCCTCCGATGAAATGGGCGTAAAAGAAACATTTAAAGGTTACGGTCCGGAACAGGGATATGAATTTTTAAAATCCGCAATTCAGAATTATTACAACGGACACAATGTAAACCTTGACAATGATGAAATCTTTATCTCTGACGGTGCAAAATCAGATTTGGGTAATATTTTGGATTTGTTTGCGGTTGATAATACGGTTTTGGTTCCCGACCCCGTTTATCCTGTTTATGTTGATACAAATACAATGGCAGGAAGAAAAATTGTTTATATTGATGCAAATGCAGATAATAATTTCCTGCCCCTGCCTGATGAAGACCTGAAAGTTGATATAATTTATTTATGCTCCCCAAACAACCCGACAGGTGCGGTTTATAACAAGGAACAGTTAAAAAAATGGGTTGATTATGCCAATAAAAATAATGCGGTAATTTTGTTTGATTCGGCTTATGAATGCTTTATCACAGACAAGAATTTACCCCGAAGCATATACGAAATTGAGGGTGCAAAAACATGTGCAATTGAATTTTGTTCATTTTCAAAAATGGCAGGCTTTACAGGAACTCGCTGCGGCTGGACAATAGTTCCGAAAGCAATTGAAAACGGTATTCTTAACAAAATGTGGTTACGCCGTCAGACAACAAAATTCAACGGAGTACCTTATATTGTTCAAAAAGGAGCGCAGGCAGTATTTACACCGGAAGGTCAAAAAGAAATTCAGGAAAATCTGGATTATTACAAAGAAAATGCAAAACTTATATCTGACGTTTTGAAAAAACACAATATCTGGCACATTGGCGGACAACATTCACCCTATATCTGGTTAAAATGTCCAAACGGAATGACATCATGGGAATTTTTTGATTATCTTTTGAATAATGTTCAGATAGTCGGCACTCCGGGTTCCGGATTCGGACGTAACGGAGAAGGATATTTCCGCCTGACATCATTCGGAAGCAGAGAAAATACAAAAGAAGCTGTTGAAAGACTTGATAAATTTTTTGTTTAATATACAATCATGTTATAAATTAAAAGAGGGGGAGTCAGAAAATGGCTTCCCTTTTTTATAAGGAGTTAAGAAAATGATTACAAAAGAAGTAAACAACTGGATTAAAAAAGTTGAAAAAGGTAACTATTCTTCATGGGACATCATGGAAGAATTTGCCGGAATGTCAAAACACATGACAAAAGATGAACTTGAACATGTTATAAAACGCCTTGAAAGTTCTGTAAAAAAATAACTATAAAAAAAGAGTCCTTTCGGACTCTTTTTTATTCTTTGATATATGTTGTTTCAAACCTGAAAGCCTCAAAGGTATCTGAGAAATAATCTGCACTAAGCCCCGCTTTTTGTTTCAGAGAATTTAAAAATTCTTTCTTATCGGGTAATTCTTCCCAGACCGACGGCAGATAAACCGCCTGATATTTACCGTCTTTGATTATAATACCGTCTTTATTCGGCACCATCTTATCAAGCAAATCTTCTTCCCCTTTGAAATCAATTTTTACGGGATGTGTCAAAAGTGAAACTGCAACTTTCAAATCTTTCAGTTCATCCGCAGTAACAGGCTTGAACCTGTAATCCTGAAAAGCCGCATCTCTTGCATGTGCCGCCAAATCATTTATCAACGGCTGATGAGCAATAATTGACCCGATACAACCTCTGAGTTTGTCGTCTTTTTCCAAAGTTACAAAGCATGCTCCAAGTTGATCAAATACCTGTGAATAATTGATTGTAAGGCTTTTGTTTTTATCAAACGCAGAACTTATAACAATTTTCGCAAAATTAATCACAAAATTATGATAATTCTTTTCTATGTATTCGTTTTTTGTACCCTCATACATAAACCATGAACCGTAACCCACAACTTTTGATTTGTCGCCTGTAACGTCAGAAGAATTTGACATATCAATTCTTAGCATTGACCAGTTATTTTTATTTGCAAACAACACAAGTCCTGCAACTCCGACAGCGCAGCAAGCCTGATCGTATCTGAAACCGTTAATATTTCCTGTTTCTATCATCTGAGCCGTTGTAAAATCCAGTTTTCTTGCATCTTCGTCTTTCAGAAAATGACTTAAATCCGAAGAAACTACAAAACCACAGGTTTCATTTGAATAGTAATCTTCAATAATTTTTTCAATCGCCTCCGGATTTTCTTTTCCGATTAATACAGGAATAATCTTTGCTTTCGGAAACAGAGTTTGCAGAATAGGAACCTGAACTTCCGCAGAATGCTCAGGTTCAAACGCTTCATCAAAAATCTTTGCATCATGATTTTTAACAAGTTCTTTGCAAATCGCTCTGTTAATTCTTATTTTTCCCAAAGGAGTTTCCCAGTGAGTGTAACTTGTTAAAGCAAGCCCTTCAAACGCAACTCTGTGAGCAGGTGCAAAAATAAAGATGTTTTCAATCTCTTTATCTAACTGGCAAAGACCTTCATAAGCAAGCCTGCCGGAAAAAACATATCCTGCATGCGGAACGATTACCGCTCTTGCATTTCTCTCTTTGTAATAATTTTTGTTGTTCTTTTCAAAAAATTCTATTTGTTTTTTTAATTCGTCAGGTTTTTCGGTATAAAATGTCCCTGCAACCGATGGTTCTTTTATTTTATTCATAAAAGTATTATAATACATTTTATGAAATATCAAAATTTGTTAAAAAATGACAAAGTTCAATGCACAATCTGTCCCCGAAATTGCATATTATCAGAGGGACAGGAAGGTTTTTGCCATGTTCGGAAAAATGTTAACAATGAGATTATTCTGACAACATACGGATATAATACGGGGCTTGCCATTGACCCTATTGAGAAAAAACCGCTGTATCAGTTCTATCCCACAACGGGAATACTCTCTTTCGGGACGCTCGGCTGCTGTATGGGTTGTCAATTCTGCCAAAACTGGCAAACAACAAAAAGCAGAGAGGATGTTACGAGATTAAACAAAACATCTCCCGAAGAAATTGTGCAAATCGCAAAAAATTATAACTGCACAAGTGTTGCATTCACATATAACGACCCGATAATCTTTTTTGAATATGCACTTGATACCGCAAAACTCTGCCGTGAAAACGGGATAAAAACGGTTGCCGTAACATCAGGATTTATGAACCCCGAACCGGCAAAAGAATTTTATGCACTAATGGACGGAGCAAATATTGATCTCAAAGGTTTTAGCGAAAAATTTTATAAGAAAAATTGTCTGGCAAAATTACAACCGGTTCTTGACACAATAAAATATGCCGTAAATGAAACAAATTGCCACGTTGAACTCACAACACTTTTGATTGAGGGAGAAAATGACCGCATAGACGATTTAAAAGCAGAGTGCGAATGGATTACAGAAAATCTCGGAGATACTGTTCCCCTGCATTTTAGCGCATTTACACCAAGATATAATTTTGCAAAACGTCGTCCCACAAGTTTTGAAACACTGCTAAAAGCATACAAAATCGCAAAAGATGCAGGGATAAAATATGTTTATACGGGTAATCTGACAAATACGGAAACCTCAACAACATATTGTAAAAACTGCGGGAAACCCGTCATTATCAGAAACGGATATCAGTTATTAGGGTATAATCTCCAAGACGGCAAATGTACGAATTGCGGAACCCCCTGCGACGGTCGGTTTTAGTAGGTCGTGGTTGGGCTTTCTGCCCAACACCTTTATTTCAATATCAGCAAAAATAAAACAATAAATAATGCGACAATTGAGAAAAATCCGACTACAATCCAATACGGAGTAATTTTTTTCGGATTCGGGGAAGATTTCATTGCTGAAATCTGTGGTTTTGCTGCTTTTTTCTTAGTAGCTGTTTTTGTGCTTTTTTCAGGCACAATTCCTTTTGCTTTTTGGTATTCTCTTGCAAGTTTTTTGTTTTTCTTTCCCGTTGCAAGCAGGTCAATATCAAAATGCAAATCAAGATTTGTTTTGCTTGCTTTTTTAACGTAAACCGAATAATTTATCGCAACTTCAAAAGCTCTTTGAAGGCACTCTAAAGCATTTATTCCGCTTTTGCCGACAGAGGAGGCATGCACAGCATCATTTCCGCATTTTTTGAGAAAATACAAATCGTCAATAAACTCTTTTTCTTCTTCCGAGCCGTTTGTTATATCTTTTAAAGTCGCAAGCATCTGGTCAAAAGTATCTTCTGTTGTGCGGTTATTTCCGAGAGTATTTTTGCAGACATTTTCGGCAAATTTTCTTGTCTGGCTGATACACTGGTCGTAATACTCGTCACGATAAAGCATCTCGGCATCCGAGATTATTTCATACAAATTTTTATCCGCACTTTTTAAAAAATCAAAATTAGTTACCACAATATCTCCTCACTATTTTGCCGGTGGTAATTTTTTTCTGGTAAGTCTTGCATATAAAAGCGGTAAAACCAGAAAAATCACAATTCCGTCATCCAGATATCCGAACGGTAAAAGTGCATCAGGGACAATATCCAAAGGGGATACGAAATATAAAAATCCGATTATTATTGCCGCTATAAAATGTAGTGTCTTTTTCATTTTTCTTCCTCTGCCTTAATTCTAGCACAAAATACAGACTTTTGGCAAAAAAAGGCGGCGGGGAACCCCGCCGCCTTTTAAAATTTCATTTTATTATTTTGAAATTCTGCCGGGAACTACAACTCCGCCTTTCAAATTCTTTTTATAAAATTCTACGTGCGGTTGTAATACACTATCAAGAACCTCAGGTAACTGTCTGCCTGTCATTATTGCCATAACAATTTCCTGATAAACGGTTGCAAATGCTCTTAATTGAGTCATTGCGCCTGCCGCTGCCGGTGTCAGTCCTAATGTTGAAGTTTCAACTTCTTCTTTAAAGAATGCACCTGTAATTGTGTAGGATTTTGTTAATGCCTCAATATAACTTTTTGCATTTTCCGAACATACACCGTTATCAACAGGAACAGTCAGTGCAAACACAAGTTTATTTGCAGGGTTGAAATGAGCCTCTGCCGAGTGGTGCATTGCATCAGGAACTTTTGCAACCTGTTTTAAAGTATCTTTTACTGATTCATTTTGCATCTGAGCATGCCAGTAAACAGTGTTTTCAAAAATTGAACTCATATACTGATGAACCGAAGCATCAATTCCGTTAAGTTTTGCATCAGCCCAGAAAATACCTTCTTTTAAGGCATCATTTATTTCCAAATCGTCTGATAAAGATTGCGATGAAATTTCCTGAGCGGAATTTAACATAGCAATCATATCCAACTTAGACATTCCTGCCCAAATAAGTGTAAACAATGCGTGATCATCAAACGCTGAAAATCTTCCGCCAACATCATCGTGGATAAACAAATCGCCTAACCATCCCTGTTCAATTGATGTTCTGCGAAGTTCACTTTTTTCGGAATTACCGTCGGTTACCGCAATAAAATGTTTTGATGCTGATTTTTTAGCCTGTTCTTCTGACTGACCTTTTGCCATATATGCATCAATCAACATCTGTTGTATTCTCAAAAATCCGTCTTTTGTTTCAAAAGTCGAACCTGATTTTGAGGCAATCATGTAATTTGATGTGGTTACATCGCCGATTTTATGTAAAAATCTTGCCCAACTGACTGAATCAACGTCAGAATAGAAAGCAACGCTGTCGCCGTTTATGTTCAGACCATTAACGGATAACATGTGCTCAACTGTATGTTTTGAACCGCCGATACCCATAACGCTGAGTCTTGAAACCCCTGTCTGAGCCTTGAATCTTTCTGCCATAGAGTATAATTCATCAATTCTTTTCAATTGTTCCTGAGGTAAATTAACCCAGTTTAAGAAATAACCTTTTTTGTTTGCGCGAGAAGAAAACTCTCTTACAAAATCAGATGTTTTGGATGCGTATTTGCTAAAATCAACACCTGAAAAACTTGTTCTAACAGACGAATTTTTAGTCAACATTATTTTCTCCTTATTTATTTGTCCTACGAGTTTATTGTAGTACAAACAAGGAAAAGCACAAATAAAACGGAAAATTTTACCCGTTCCAAAACTGTTACATTCATCCGTTCTTGACAATCACAGCAGTTAGTGGCACAATTTTCCATACGATTTTCATTATGAAAATACTATGGAGTATATAATGCCGGCGAAAAATATAAAAGTTTCCGTAATAATACCCGTTTATAATGTAGAAGAATATCTGCCAAAGTGTCTTGACAGTGTAATAAACCAAACCCTGAAAGAAATTGAAATAATTTGTATTGACGATTGCTCAACTGATAATTCTTGGGAAATTCTGCAGGAATATGCCTCAAAAGATGACCGAATTATTGTTCTGCGACAAGAAACAAATCGGGGCTTGGGAGCGGCAAGAAATTCAGGTTTAAAAATTGCAAAGGGAAAATATATTTGTTTTATAGACTCCGACGATTGGGTGGAGATTGACCTTATTGAAAAAGCATATAACAAAACTGTTTTAAATAATGCTGATATTTGTATGCTTGAATATAAAATATATAACGAAATAACAGGTATGTATAAACAATGTTTATCCCAAATGTATAAAAACAGAACCTCAGATGTATGCACTTATAAAGAAATAAACAATGCAATATTCTGCCATTTTGCGGCATGGGGTAAATTTTATAAACATGATTTTTTAACCCGCAATAACTTAATATTTCCGGAAGGTATATTTTTTGAGGATGTATCATTTAGTGTTAAAAGTATTATTTTAGCCGACAGAATTGCATTTCTT
>CAMHMW010000090.1 GCA_946186335.1 uncultured Candidatus Melainabacteria bacterium | reverse complement strand
TAAAAAACTTTTTGTGTTGTAACCAATTCCGTAGCATATATCCAAAACTTTAATTTTATCTTTTTTAAGCAGCCATTCAAAATCTATCGGATATACAAATTTCTCATACGCCTCGGTTAAAGCCCCTGTTGCGCTATGATATATGTCATTGTAATCACTATTATATAAACCGACAGAGCCATCATTTGTGAAATATGGGTGAAACTCATACATAGTCTTATTATACAGACATTTTTAAGCCCGCTCAAATTGTTAAAATTTATTTATATTTGTTAAATTTTACGTTTTTGTTATAATGTCAGAGGAGAAGAATAGATTATGAAAGTAAGTGTTAGAGTTCCCGCTACAACGGCAAATATAGGCCCCGGCTTTGATACACTCGGAATGGCGTTACCGCTGTATAATACGGTTACTATTGAAGAAACTGTTTTACCGGGTACCGGAATAGAGATAAATGTTTTTTCTGACAGTGATTCAATAGATCAATTGTCATTAGACCACGTACCAACGGATGAAAACAGTATAGTATATAAAGCCGTTGAATTGCTTTACAATTCTATCGGGCAATCCCCCAGCGAATTAAAAATAACAATTAAATCAAATATTCCTGTTGCAAGGGGGCTTGGCAGCAGTTCTTCTGTTATTGTCGGGGCTTTAATAGCAGCAAACGAACTTCTCGGACGACCTGCTGATGAAGTAGCACTTTTAACTATTGCATCAGAAATAGAGGGACACCCTGATAATATCACACCTGCAATTGTAGGCGGTCTTGTAATATCATCTCAGGAAGATGACGGTAGCGTTATTTACAGAAAATTGAACTGGCCTGCTGACTGGAAAATTACCGTTTGTGTTCCTGATTTTGAATTATCAACGGGAATTGCGCGTTCGGTATTGCCCAAAGAAGTTCCGATGAGAGATGCGATTTTCAATGCACAACGTATGGCAATGTTTGTTGAAGCAGTTAACAGTAAAGATGCCGAACTTATGAAACTTGCTCTGCACGACAAATTGCACCAGCCGTACAGAATGAAACTCGTTCCGGGACTTGACAGTATAATGAACGAATTAAAGCACTTCGACAACGTTTTAGGTGTCGTTCTGAGCGGTGCAGGTTCATCAATTCTTGTTATTTCCGAAAAGAATGATTTAGATAAAATTCATAATGTTGTAAAAGAAACATGGGCAAATCAGAATATTAAATGTAATATTAAAACGCTTTCTGTTGAAAATGAAGGCGCTCAGATTATTTCAAACGAAGATTAGCCTAAAATATAAGAAGAAATACCGATAAAAGACCTTCTGATACGAGTTATATAATCATCAGGAGGTCATTTTATGAACATAAAAATATTAAATACCTGTGTTGGCTGCGGTGCATGTGCAATTATAAATCCTGAGGTTTTTGAAATTCACGGCTCAATAGCAACTGTTAATGAAAATAAAATTGATTTATCAAATGATTTATGTATAGATGCTGCAATTACCTGTCCTGTAAATGCAATTGAAATTTTTGAATATTAAGGAATGTAAACATATTAAAGCCTGTAATATCAAGAAAATTGATAAAATAGAATTTTAGTCTGCAATTTCTGTCTTAAAAATTTCTTTATATATGAGTAGGTTATTTATTTTTGTGTAGAAATTTGAAAGGTAGGTTATTATGTTAACTGTAGCAACAGCACATTATTTATCAACACTGGCAGACAGCAAAAAAGGTTCTTTGACAAACCGTCATCAGGCAGCAAAAGAACATTTTAAAAATGATTTGGTTTTAGGTACGACAATTGGTATTCCGGCAGTCGCAGCAGGCGTTGTAGCTGCAACAGGTAAAGCTGGCGTAGTCGCTACAAAATCAGGCTCGGTTTTATCAAAAACATATAGTTATTTATCCAAGGCACTTGCAACACTTGGCAAAACAAAAATTGGTAAATTCTTGAAATTAGACGGGGCAGCGAATTGTTTTAAGAATATTGCATCAGAAATTGGTAAAAATCCGAAAAAATACGGGGCAATTGGCTTAGCTGTATTTGGAGGTTTGTATCTGATAAACAGAACCGCAAAATATTGCAACAAGGCAGGTAGAATTGACCAAAAATATGAAGATGCAGCAAAAATTGAAAGCCAGACAAAAAATGTTGTTCTCGAAGAAAAAATTGCTAAGAATAGCATAAAACCGGTATTTGTAGAGTAAAATCCTATCCATCCATATATAGGTAGAAAAGAGTCTGAAATTTCGGGCTCTTTTTCTTTTGTTAAGAAAAATTAAGGTTAAAATTATCAATAAAATTAAGGTTTTTAGCAATATACAAATTTTAATCATGCAATTGCGAAATCTCAAAAAACTTTATATAAGAGTAGGATATTTCAAAGAAAGTACGAAAGGAATACGGGATATGAACATGAAAATTGCTGCTGTTGGCGCCTCGGCTATTGCAGTTCATGGGGTTGCAACACTATTTGACAAGAATAAGGGCAGTTTAACCAACCGTTCTGAAGCCGCAAAAGAGCATTTTAAAAACGATTTAATTTTTGGCGCGCAAGTTGGTGCTGTTGGAATTGCCGCAAAAGTTTTAAACAAGACAAAAGCCGGTAAAGTTATAGCAACAGGATTTGGAAAATTTGCGGGTAAGTTACTAAACGGAATAAGTCACCTTGTAAAAAAATCAAGTTCAAATATTGTTGAAAAATTTCTCAAAAACCCGACAAAAGCAGGGGCAACAGTTATCGGAACAACATTAGGTCTAAATTTATTATATGCAATTTACAAATTTGCAAATAATAAAGGCAAAATTGACCAAAAATATGATGATGCTGCAAAAATTGAAAGCACAACAAAAAATGTAATTTTAGATGATGATAAAAACGCATCAAATTTAATTGCAGGGGAAATATCAGCATAGGTAAAAGTTAAGTTACAAGTATTAGAAAGGGGAAATTAGTTATGACAAAAATTGATGAAGCATCAAAGGTATTTACAAAAGCAACAAATTTTGAAAAATTTAAAAAGCCAATAGATACAGAGGCGTTTAAAAAAGCGTTTAAGGCAACAAGTAAAACTCCGCTATTTATCAAAGCAGGGTTAGTCGGCGGCACTATTGCACTAACAGGAACAGCAATACACTCATTGTTTGATTCTGATAAGGGCAGTATGTCAAACAGAACAGAATGTGCAAAAGAACATCTGAAAAATGATGCAGGATTTTTGGCAAAAACAGGTTTAGTCGGCGGCGCAGCATACATTGTAAGTAAAAACAGAAATGTATTCAGACCCTTAGTATCTGGTCTTGGTAAGACTGCGGCGGCATTACTAAAAAAAGCATCTAAATATATGCCTAAATTGGAAGGATTGGCAAACAAAATTCTTAAAAATCCGACCAAAGCAGGTGTTGCCGGTCTGGTTGGCGGCTGTGCTATATATCTCGTAAATGAATTATTTAAAAATATCTTTAAGTCAGGTCAAATTGACCAAAAATATAATGACAAAGCAGAACAGGAAGCTGTGCAACAAGAAGAACAAGCCGTTAATGACGCAAAGGAAGCAAAAAGACAACAAATAATTGAACAACTGAGAGAACGTCAGGAATATATAGAAAAACTAAAAAATGGCGAGAATCCGGTTATGGAATACTACAAAAACGGCGGCAGAGGAATATACTAAAGATAATTCTTCAAAATAATAAAAACTCCCTCTTGATGAGGGAGTTTTTGTTATTTTTCATAAGTAAGTGATATTTTATAATTATCATCAAAAACATCTACTATTGCCCAACGTATAACAGAACCGTATTTGATATTTAACTCGCTTTCAATATCTGTTACACTTTTGCTGATAAGTATATTGTCAGAAATTAACTGTTTCATTTATTCTACCGTAACCGATTTTGCAAGATTTCTGGGCTGATCAACATCTTTGCCTAAAAATTCAGCAATATAATAAGCTATCAACTGCAACGGAACAATTGCTATCAATGGTGATAACAATTCAACTACATCAGGAACTCTGATTATATCATCAAATAAGTCATTAAGTTTCGGGTTATTCGAGTTGGTTAAGGCTATCATTCTTGCATTACGAGCCTTTGCCTCCTCGCTGTTTGAAAGCAGTTTTTCATAAACAGAACCGTTCATTAAAATCGATAAAACAGGCATTGTTTCGTCAAGCATAGCAATCGGTCCGTGTTTTAACTCACCCGCAGGATAACCGGTAGCGTTGATATAACTGATTTCTTTAAGTTTTAACGCACCTTCCAATGCAGTCGGATAGTTTATTCCGCGTGCAATATATATAAAATCTCTTGTATTTGCATATTTTCTTGCGCAAGCCTGAATTTGCTGCTTTTGTGTTAATATCTGTTCAAGTTTTTGCGGAAGAAGTAACATCTCTGCTTTCAATTCTTTCAAACTCTCAGCAGATTTTGAGCCTTTAATTTCCGCCATATAAATCGCCAGCAGATAAAACGAGGTAAGTTGTGCCATATACGATTTTGTAGCGGCAACGGAAACTTCAATACCAGCATTAACAGATAACAAACTGTCCGCCTCTCTTGCCATAGCACTATCAGGACGGTTTGTTATAATCAAAATATGAGAGCCTCTCGCCTTAGATTGTTTAATGGCAGTTAAAGTATCAGCCGTTTCTCCTGACTGTGAAACACCTATAACAAGGGTATTTTCATCTGTAACGGTTTTTCTGTAAATATATTCGCTTGATGCCTCAACATCAACAGGAATATTACAAAAATCTTCAATGATATATTTGCCGATTAGTGCTGCATGCAATGATGTTCCGCAGGCAATAATCTGTATTCTGTTAAGATTTTTAAGAGTTTCACGGGTTAAATTCACTTCATTTAAAACAATAGGCGAATCTGAGGTTTTAATCTTACCGACAAGAATATTTCTGATAATATCCGGCTGCTCATGAATTTCTTTAAGCATAAAGTGTTTATAGCCCATTTTACTGAGTGCAACAGGTTCCCAAGGCAACACCTCAACTTTTGGTTCAATAACTTTTCCGTTTTCATCCTCAATTTTAAACGAGTCATTTGTAATTGTAGCAACCTGATTATCCTGCAAATAAACGGCATTTTTTGTATGCTTAATAAAGGCTGGGACATCTGATGCGATATAATATTCACCATCACCAACTCCAATTACAAGCGGAGCATTTCTTTTTGTCGCAACAATTTTTTTGGGAAAATCATTGTGCATAATACATAGCGCATAAGCGCCCTGAATTTTTTGTGTAGCAATATGAACAGCCTTTGTTAAATCTTTTTCTTTATCATAAATTGCCGCAATAAGGTGTGCAACAGACTCCGTATCTGTTTGGGAACGGAATTTACACCCCATAGCCTCTAATTCGATTTTGAGTTCCTTATAGTTTTCAATAATCCCATTATGAACAATTACCAAATTCCCGCAGTTACAGGTATGCGGATGTGCGTTAATAACAGAGGGAGCACCATGAGTTGCCCATCTGATATGACCTATTCCGACTGTGGAAGAACTTACTTCACTTAGATGCGCGGTTAAAACATCACGCAAATTACCAAGTTTGCCCTCTGCTTTATATACGTTTATTGCATCTTCTGTTTTGATAGCAACCCCCGCAGAATCATAACCTCTGTATTCAAGTTGTTCTAATCCGTCCAGTAAAATTCCGACTACGGATTTTTTCCCTACATATCCAACTATGCCGCACATAAAACAGTTCCTCTCCCTATAAGTAACTACATTAATATTTTACCATAAAATTAAGGAACTTTATATAATTTTTACATTAGTCCAAAATATGAACCCCAAAACCTGTTGAGGCAGGCATTTCATTATTGTAAGTATATCCGCCCCTGTTGTTGTAATATCCCCGATTAATTCCGTATGGCATTCCGTATTCATTATACGGCGAGTTCATAACCGGCGGAGTAAAACCTGTCGGTTGACCGATAAATCTGTTTAAAATCCATTGTGCGGGTGTTTTTGCTGAACTGTAATACCCATCACCGTATGCCGGTTTTCTGTAATTTGCTATTATATTATTCATCCTCTGTGAAACATTTAATGACATAAAATTACGATTAAACAAAGTTTTTTCTATTCTGTTAAAACGATTTGACAGTGTATCATTTGAGTATGTTCTCCCATACAGATATTCTTCAACGGCAGACAAGTCCTGTTTGTAAATATTTTGTTCGCAGACTGTAGGCAAACCAATATCATTAACTGTTCTGACAACTCTTGTATCTGCCGGTGTATATTGTGAAAAACCAACGCAAAATAGAACTGATAATAGTATTATTTTTTTCATTTTAACCTCATTTCAAAATAATATTAAAAATCATTATTAAAATTTACATTCTGCTGTTGTCTAATCTTAACAATTAGCCATCAGGGAAAAATAGTGATAAGATATAACTATGTTTGGCAGACGAAAAGGGAAAAAGCAAGTTATAGCTTACCTGCATACCCATTGGGACAGGGAATGGTACAGGGAATTTGAGGTCTTTAGACTTCGGCTGGTCAGAGTCTTTGACCATATTTTGAGCATGCTGGAAGAAGAAAAAATTCCGTCATTCTTTTTTGACGGGCAGGTTGTTGCCTTGCTTGATTATCTTGAATTTCGCCCCGAAAAAGAAGAACTGATAAGACGTTTAATTGCGGAGAAAAAACTTTTTATAGGTCCGTTTTACTGTCTTATTGATGAATTTTTAACCGATGGCATCTGTTACCGTAAAAACTTGGAAATCGGGCTTAAAATTGCAAGAGATTTCGGGTGTAATGATTTTGTTGCATACATGGCGGATACTTTCGGACACAGTAAAAATGTTCCGGAAATTCTTAAAGAGTATGATATTGATAAAGCAGTTGTATGGCGCGGCTGCGGAAATATTTCAGCAAATTTCAGATTTGGCGGAGTTGATACGGTAAATCTTATACGCGGTTATTTTAACGATATTTTTTCACTTGAAAAACCGATTAAAGAAAAAGCGGAATTATTAGAACTTAATCTTGATAAAATTGCGGAAAAATCAGGGGATACCCTGCTGCTTCCGATAGGTGCGGATCACCTTGATATACCTGATAATATTGCAATTCAGATTGAAAGAATTAATGAATATCTTGAAGATTATGAAATAAAACTCGGGTCAATTTTTGATTACTTTAAAAATGTAAAATTTAAAGAAAAGCATGACGAAGAACTGAGAGATAATTCAAATACATTTATTCTGCCCGGTTCATATTCATCAAGGCTATATCTGAAAAGATTAAATTCCGAATGTTCATA
>CAMHMW010000089.1 GCA_946186335.1 uncultured Candidatus Melainabacteria bacterium | reverse complement strand
TCCTTACAGAGTCTTTACATGAGTTATAGTAAAGGATTAATTATGAGCGAAAAGAAAAGAGAAACTCAAAAACAGGTTGAAAAAAAGATTGTAATTGCCGAAAGAGATAATATTGCGGCAGTATTAGAGGACAAAAAGGTAACTGATTTCTTTATCCACAGAGGGGAAGTCCTTTTAGGAGATGTCTATCTGGCAACAGTTGACAATATTTTGCCGAGTATTGATGCGGCATTTGTAAATGTCGGAACAGATAAAATGGGATTTTTGCATGCGCAGGATGTTATGGGTAAAGGCTCTTTAAAAGACAAACTCAAACCCAAACAGAAACTTGTTGTTCAGGTTGTAAAAGAGCCGACAGGACACAAAGGTCCCAGAGTTACAACAGAAATCAGCCTTCCGGGAAGATTTTTGGTTCTTATGCCAAATGAGCCGGGTGTCAGCGTAAGTAAGAAAATTGAGAATTCAAAAGAAAGAGCAAGACTTAAATCTATTATTAATCTGATAAAACCCGTTGGAGTCGGTGTTATTATCAGAACAGAGGCTGAAGGTCAATCAGAAGCCGATATTCAGGAAGATTTGGAAATTCTTTTGGAAAAATGGAACAATATTATAAATTCAGCGGAAACCTTGACTCCTCCGAATCTTATCTATCGCGATCAGGATTTGTTGTACAGAGTCATTCGTGAAGCTTGTACTGATGATGTTAAAGAAATTATTGTTGATACTCCGTTTGCACTCAACAGAGTTCAGAATATTTTACAAAACTGGCATATATCAAAAGGTGTTCAGGTTACTTTGTATAAAGGTACAGAACCGCTTTTGACTGCTATGGATATTCATAAAGAAATTAAAGCCGCGCTGAATGTGAAAGTTAATATGCCCTCCGGCGGCTATCTGTTTATTCAGCAGACAGAGGCACTTACGGTTATCGATGTTAACAGCGGTAAGTTTGTAAGTTCTGCGACACAGGATGAAACAATATTGAAAACAAATATTGAGGCGGTTCATGAAATCGCACGTCAGCTGCGTTTGAGAAATATTGGCGGAATGATAATCATTGACTTTATCGATATGATGTCAAGAGCAGATAAACTTGCTATGATGGAAGAACTTGAAATTGCCCTTGAACCTGATAAGGCAAAACCGCAGGTTGGTCAACTTTCGGATTTGGGTCTTGTTGAGTTAACAAGACACCGTCAGGGACAGTCTTTGTCTGAAATCTTTACAAAAAAATGTCCGCATTGTCAGGGCAGTGGTTATTCAATGGTTGAATTTAATTTCGCAACTCCTACCGCTGAGGGTGAATATCGCGCCAAAGCCGCAAAATTAAAGCTTCCGACAGGAAACTTCAAAAAGAATAATAATAATAAATTTAACGCAAAAAATAATAATCAGGCACAGAATATACAGTCCGAACAAGCGGCTGAAGAAGTTCAAAAGCCTGTTATTGAAACAGAACCGTCGGTTGTTGCAACGGAAGAAGTGACAAAACGAGGACGAAATAACCGACGCAATAATAGAAAGGCTCAACAGGAAAAACCGGTTGTTTCAGAAACGGTTGAGCAACCGTCTGAACAGGTACCTGAGGTTAAGCCTGAGGAGTCTAAGCCCAAAAATAATAAAAGTCGCAGAACCACAAAAAAGGATGACGTAAAAACAGGTGAAACAGCAATTGCGCAAGAAGAAGTGAAACAAGAACCGATTGAACAGTCAGAAGAACCAAAGAAGAAAACAAGACGTCCGAACAGAGGTTCTTCAAAGACAAGAAAAACAACTAAAACTAAAAAAACAGAGGAATAAATTTGAAAAATTTGTTTAAAAATATATTATCAGGTGTACTATTTGCGGAGTTGTTATCCGCAAACAGTGCATTTGCATTTAATTTAAAATCGCTCTCGGAACCTGTTTCAAACTATACTCTTGTATTGTTCGGAATAGTGTTTTTTACGGTTATGCTCTTTGTCGGATTATCCTTATATAACAGATTTTTTGTTTCTCAAAAAATTAAAGATTATAAACTTAACAGATATAGTCTTGCAGATTCGACAGATGAAGATGATGCGGTTTTAACGTATATCACAAAGAATAAATTAAGGTAAATTATGAAATTAAGAAGAGCATTTGGGGCAGTTGAATTAATATTTGTTATTATTATAATTCTTGTTGTTTATTATACCTGTTTTCATAATCAATACGGACGTTCTAATCCGTTTGCGGAGGATGCAAAGCAGTTAAAAACAAAACAGCAAGTTGTGGATGACAAACTTGAAGAAATTCAGAATTCTAAGACATTGATGAATGAACAAATCAAAAAAAATCTTGAAGGAGAATATTAAATGAAAAAGACAACACTGTTTGATATAATTTCTCCTGTCATGATAGGTCCGTCAAGTTCTCATACCGCAGGTGCTGTACGTTTGGGTTTGTTGGCTAGAAATATTTATAAGAATGATATTAAAAAAGTGACCTTTAAACTATATAATTCCTATGCCCATACAGGAAAAGGTCACGGTACAGAAAAAGGTTTGTTGGCAGGTGTTCTTGGGCTAAATGTTGATGACAGACGGATAAAAAATATTTTTGAGGATGAAATTTCAGCAGAGATAGAATATGAATTTGAGTACGCAGATAATTTTAAACGCCATCCTAATTCGGTTGATATAACGTTTATAGGCGATATTGAGATGAAAATTCAGGGAGAATCGGTAGGTGCGGGTGAAATTGTTATTCGTAAAATTGATGATTTTAATGTTAAACTGACCGGCAAATTTAATACTATTCTGCTGGTGTACAGAGATATGCCCGGGATGATTTCTCAGGTAAGTTCAATTTTGCAATATCATAATTTGAATATTGCGTTTTTGAATTGCGACAGAAATGCAAAAGGGCAGGAAGCCTCTATGGTAATCGGTATTGATGGTGATATCGATGCGGAAATTCTGGAGACTATTCAGGAAATTCCTGATGTATATTTTGTTAGTTATATAGAAAAATTGGAACAATAATTATGGAAATAAATACATTTGAACAGTTAAAAACTGAGTGCATACAATCCGGGAAGGAAATATTTGAAATTGCACAGGAAAATACTGCTTTTTCTGCTGATATTACCATTGAAGATGTTAGAAATTTTGCAAAACGCAGTTTGGATGCAATGAAAGAAGCAATAGATGCAGGGATGTCCAGTAATGAACCTTCAATGAGCGGTATGTGCGGAACTGACTGTCTCAGAGTTCAGTCAAAATTTTCAACAAAACCCGCAATGTTTGGTAAGTTATTTGAAAAAATTATCGAATATGCTCTTGCAACAAGTGAAGAAAATATCAGAATGGGAAAAATTGTGGCATGCCCGACAGCCGGTTCATGCGGTATTCTGCCTTCTACAATTGTTGCAATATCAGAGTTTTACAATTATACAGAAGAAGAACAGATAAATGCTCTTATAACCGCAGGTGAAATAGGCAGAATTATATCCGCAAAAGTTGCCATAGCAGGTGCTGTCGCAGGTTGTCAAGCTGAATGCGGTACGGCTGCAGCTATGAGTGCTGCTGCAATTTGTACACTGAGAGGTGGTCATGTTTCTCAAATAATTCATGCCTGCGCTCTAGCAATTAAAAATATTTTAGGTTTGACATGTGACCCCGTTGCGGGTCTGGTTGAAGTTCCATGTGTAAAGCGTAATCCTTTTATGGCTATTCATTCTGTCACTGCTGCCGAACTTGCACTGGCTAATGTTGAATCCAAAATCCCGCCGGATGAAGTGATAGATGCAATGGAGCAAACCGGTGCTTTAATGTCACCGACTTTAAAAGAAAGTTCACAGGCAGGTCTTGCGGTCACACAAACCGCTGTAAAAGTTCAGCAAAAGATATTCGGATAATAAAAAGGACTCTCAAATGAGAGTCGTTGTGCGTCATAGTAATATTTATATTATCAAAAGAAGAAGATAAAGAGTTTCAAATAACTTACTACAAGAGTAGTATATAATTTTTTTACAGTTATGTCAAATTTTTGTTTAGTTTATAAATATTATTTGTTAGTTATCACTCAAAACCCTTGATATAATTTGATTTTTCTTGTTAATATTTCTTAATATAGCAAAAAATATTTTTTTTGCATATTATTAGAGTATGACTATAACAATTACTCCCGAAATATTTATACAGGTTATGAAAAACAAAGAGGTGCGCCTTGAACGTGAAAAGGCTGAGGCAGCTGCCAAAATGCAGGCACCTGATGTTGTTGTGTCAAATTCGCACACTAAGATTATTTATTCTAATAATTTTTTGAAATCAGTTGAGTTCGCAGAACCCAACAGACTAGATACAGCAATTTTTGTGTTGAAAAATAATGCAAAAATTTCTGATGAAATATTTTTGCTTAACGGTAGAGTTTTTAAAAATCTTGTTCAACTGGGGAAAGAAATTTCAAAAAGTTCTGAATTTGAGGATGTTAAAGTCAAATCATTGCTTGGTTTAGGTAAAATTTCAATTGTTTTTGAAACTGAGGATGGTAAGGCATTGAAATTTTCAAACGGTAATCAATTTAAAGACGGACGTGAAATTCAGCCGTTCGATATACCTGTTGAAAAATCGGGGAAAGTGCTTCCTGACGGCAATTTTTATTATTATTACGAAGAAAAGGCTACTCAGGGTGATATAAATAAATCAGAAGTGAAAACTTTACTAAAACGAATGAAAGAGCTTGGTTATAGGCTTGTTGATTATAGGAATGAAGATTTATACTGCGGGGCAATAAATTTCTCGCAGTTTGGCAGGGGAAAGAATGGGGCGGTTTATCTTCTTGACCATGAATGTGCCGTTAAGGCAGTCGGTATGGACGTTGTTAAATCGTTTCTTAAAACGCTATTCAGACTTTGGTAATTTCTTTTTTACGTAAATTAAGACTACTATCGTTAGTATAAGTGCAATAATTTCGGAAATCCAAAGCGGTAAATTGAATCCGATTTTCTGGTTAAAAATAAATGACATGGTAATAAATACATAAAACAGAGTAGGTATTAGTGTTACCAGATAATTTTTCTTTTCTTTCATCAGATATAAAGTTGCACATAACAGTACAGGAATTGCAATCAACTGATTAAAGAAGGTAAAATACCTCCATATCAGAGAGAAACTGTCAGCGCTTGTTTTTGCCCATATTAAAATTGAGAGTACGCAAATAATTATCGGAACTACTATTATTAAGCGGTTACTAATTTTGTCTTGTTTAAGATTAATTGCATCAGCAATTGTCATGCGCAGTCCTCTTAATGCTGTGTCGCCTGAGGTTATCGGGAGTATTATTATTGCAAGAGTGACTAAAAATGCAATATTCAGCGGTACGAATTTATTAGCAATTATATTAACAACATTAACTGTTCCGACAATATTATCAGGAACAAGATTAAGACTGTACACATCCATTGCGGCAGCCGCCCAAATTAGTGCTATCAGTGATTCCAAGCACATCATCCCGTAGAAAATGAGTTTTCCGTCTTTTTCATGGTTTACCGTTCTTGATATAATTGTTGCCTGTGTTGAATGAAATCCTGATAGCAAACCGCAGCTTACCGTCATAAAAAACATTGGTATAAGCGGCAAATTCTGAGGATGAAGATTATAATTTCTAAAATTGAAATTCTCTAAATTTACCCCTTTTATAAAAAATCCGACAAGAATCAGTCCGGTACCTAAAATCAGCATAACCGCAAGGACAGGGTAAAATTTCCCGATGATTTTGTCTATCGGAAACAGTGTTGCTAAAATAAAATAAAGTAAAATTACGATATAAGTGATAAGCACAGTCGGATTTTGGATGGGAAAATCGTTAATTCCGAAGAATCTCTCTGCAAACAAATCTCCTGCAGTATAGACAAAAACGGTTGCCAAAAGTAACAGCATAACCGAAACTATAACCATAAAAATTCTGAAAGCGTTTTTCCCAAGATATTTGTGAATAAGCCCGGTAATTTGCGCACCCTTGTTACGCATTGACAGCATGCCCGCAAAATAATCATGAACTCCGCCTGCCAAAATACATCCCAGAGGAATTAAAATAAACGCAATCGGTCCAAACAGTATTCCCTGAATTGCACCGATTATCGGTCCCATACCCGCAATATTTAACAGGTGAATAAGTGCATTCCTACCTTTTGACATCGGAACAAAGTCAATTTTGTCGTTATGTTTATGAGCCGGTGTAAGTCTGTCATCAGGAGAAAACAGTTTTTCTATGTACCTTGAATAGAAAACATATCCCGCAATCAATATTACTATGCCGACTAAAAATGTAATCATAGTATTATTGTAACATATATTGTAACAAATTCATTTTTATAATATTTTTTAATAATTTTTGAGATATACTAACGAATATATAATAAGATATTATATTTCATAAAAAGGAGTTCTTATGCAGGTTCAACCGGTATCAGATAATAATAATCAAACCTTCGGAACAAGAATTAAAAACAGACAAATTAAGGGAATTGTCGGTGAAATAAAAGAGGTTTCAAAGCCATTTTTGGAAGAACAGAAACCGCAAATAGACATTATTTATAAACTGCGCCAAAAACTTGATAGTGCTATAAATTCCCTGTGGGGATATATTAGTGTTCCAAAATACAATACTGCTGAATTTAAAGAGGCAAAACGGCTTCATCTTGGAGAGTTAGACAATAATCTGGAAGAATATAACTATCTGTTTAAAAAATCGCAAAAATGGTTTGTTACGCCGGAAGTTGCCAAATATGCAGAAGAAATCAGACAATTTTTTGTTGTTCCAAAACAACTGCAGGAGCCATATTCTGCCTATAAACAACTTCAGATGGATATACATAACGGTTTAAACGGTCGGAATTTTCCAAACAAACTGAAAGAAAAGTTTGAAGCGTTGAGAGAGGGAAGAAGTAAGCTTTCATGTTTAACAGGTACCTATTCTGATGTAAAACAGGAAAGAAGAAATGTTAATATATACCTTTCAACAGGAGTAAGAAATCCTGAACATTTTAAACGTTCGCTTGCTAATATAAAAGAGGCGGTTGAATTTCATAATGAGCACTTTGGCGAGTTTAAACAGAGAATTTCACAGGCAGGTGATTTGTACGAACAAAATGCGCTAACTCCTGATGATTACGCATTGATTTCTACAAATCCGCAGCAAAGAATTATCAGCAGGTGTGTAAGTAAGTTTAATAAAAAAGTTGCAGGCGTAAATCTGTCAAAAGAAGATAATATTGCAATAAACGAGCAATTACAAAAACAAAAAGAAGCCATAGAAACACTTTGGCACAAAATTGAAGCAAGTAAAAAAGAAACATTTGCTACTAATAATACAAAATCTGTAAATTATGATTACCCTGATGATATCCCGTTTTGATGATCAGCAAAATTTATTTTTAGTGGTTTTTATCTAATTATTAAAATATTAATGGGTTTATTATGAAAGTCGGATTAGTTG
>CAMHMW010000088.1 GCA_946186335.1 uncultured Candidatus Melainabacteria bacterium | reverse complement strand
TGGAAACCGTACGGAATACGTGATTTTCTGGAATTATTTGCAAGAGAAGAAACATGGGACTATATAACAGACGGAAAAGATATTATAGGGTTACAAAAAGGGCATGATACAATAACCTTAGAGCCGGGCTGTCAGGTTGAATACAGTACAAAGCCCGAAAAAACAATATTTGAACTTAGAGAAAAAATTAGTTATCTCAATTCGGCAATGAAACCGATTTTGGCTAATAACAACATTACACTTCTGGAATACGGGGTTTCGCCTTATTCAACAAATAAAAGTATAAATTTGATACCGAAAAAAAGGTATCAGATAATGGCACATTATCTGTGGGGAATATTGTCTGACGTGATGATGAGAGAAACTGCGGGGATTCAGTGCTGTATTGATTTTTCATCGGAAGAAGATGCGATGAGAAAATTTAAACTTGCAAACAAATTATCTCCTTTCATGACCGCAATGTTTGCAAATTCACCCATTAGGGGCAGAGTTGATACCGAATATAAATCATTTAGGGCATTAAGTTGGTTATATACAGATAATGACAGGTGCGGATTTGCGGGAAAAATCAGTGAAGAATTTTCGTTTGATGATTATATCGACTGTGTTTTCAAAACTCCCGTTATATTTATTCAGCGTGACGGGATGCCGTTTGATATAAACGGGGATATAACCTTTGGAGAGTATCTGAAAAACGGCTGGCATGATATAGAAGCAACGGTTGAAGATTATGAACTTGCCGCAAATCTTTATTTTCCCGAAGTCCGTATGAGGAATTTTATAGAAATAAGAAATACAGACTGTGTCGGCGGTGAATTGAAGTATTCAATACCCGCAATCTATAAAGGAATAATGTATAGCAAAAACGCAATGTCGGAATGTGAGGAATTGTTTAAACACCTTCAATACAAAGATTTTTCGGAATTGCGCTATAATGTGCCGAAAAATGCCCTGAATACTCCGTTAAAATCAGGTACCGTACTTGATTATGCAAAAGAGATTTTAAAAATTGCCGAAAACTCTCTGAAAGAGATGCAAACAGGGGAAGAAATATTTTTAGAACCCTTAAAAGAATTGATAACGGCTGGACTCTGTCCTGCCGATGTTATTTTGAAAAACTGGTATGGTTTGTGGAACAGAGATTTGACAAAACTTGTCGAATACCTTACAAAAATATAGAGTAGGTCGGCGTTGCCACGCCGATAAAAGAGGTGCATCTGTACGATGCACCTCTTATTTATTCTATAAACTTTTAACTATGCTTCTGTCTGCTGAGGTTCTGCGACCTGTTCTTCGGCAGCTGCTTCGGGTGCTTGTGATTTCATGCCGTTTGCAACGCCTAAATACGTTCCGATACCCAACAATGCTGCGGCTATTCCGCCATAAATACCTGCGGCTTTCCATTTGATACTGCTTGCCGCATCTTTATATGCTTTTTCTGTTTTCTTAATAAATTTTTCTATCGGAGAGTCACCTAATTCTCCAATGTCAATAAATTTTTTCTTATCAAAATCGTAAATTGCAGCCAAACCTGTTTTTACAATATCTTTCATGCCTTTTTGTGCAATATTGTCGTAAGCGGCCCTTACTTCTTTTGCTGATTTTCCCGCAAAGTTTTCGTCAAAGTTTTTGGAGAATAAATCAACTAATTCGTCAAAATTTGATGCTTTATCAATAGCTTTGGTATCGATTCCTTTTAGTCCTGCACTTTCAAAACTTTCCGCATTACCTTTTAGTGCTGTTTTTACCATGTCTAAATCTACATCTTTCATCATAGTTTTATATGAATCAATCATCAAATTTTTACATTCATCTGCGGTTTTAGCATCTTTTAATTTCTCTCCATAATTCTTTAAAGCCGGGAAAAATTCTTTTAATTCTTTTTCTACATTTTTCCCAACCTTTTTTACAAATTCATCAGTCGGTTCACCGTCTTTTAAAATTGATTTTGTAAAATAACCTGTTGTGCCGCCGATAGCACCGCCAGCAACTGCTGCGCCCGCACCTGCATAAAGTGCCGCATTGTTGTTGTTCACACCTTCTACTGCCATAATAAAATTCCTTCCTTTTTCTTACACACACTTATGCTAATAATAAAACATGAAGAATAATTTTATTGCCCATGTTTATTTTCTGATGTTACATAACTTAATAATAAAGTTTTTACATAAATAAATAAACATGATATTATGACAAAAAGGGTAATTTATGGTTGATAAAATTATTATATTTTCAGGAAAACAGTATTCGGGGAAGGACACCGCAGCAAAGATTATGCTTGACAGAATGCCTGATTACAGACGTTGTGCGATAGGGGATATTATAAAAATTACCTACGGCGCACAAAACGGCCTGACTTATGAGGAAATTGAGGCTAACAAACCCAAATACAGAGCGGGTTTAATTGAACTCGGAAATTGGGGGAGAGCGCAGGATCCCGATTACTGGCTTAATAAGATTTTGGAACAGGACGGCAATATTATCGTGACAGATGTTCGTGTCCCGCACGAATACGAGATTTTTAAGAATGCGGGAGCAATTACCATAAGAATAAATGCAGACAGAGATTTACGAGAAGAACGTGGTGGAAAACTTGTCGGAGAAAACGATGTGACAGAAGTCGGGCTTGACGATATTAAGAATTGGGATTTTGTCATTGATAATAATTCAGATTACCCCACACTTGTTTCTAATGTTGAAAAAATTATCTCAAAGATATGTTAAATTGGAGGGTATTTATTACGGGCAAAGTGATTCCCAGTCGGGTTCATCGGGTTCTTCCCCCGGTTCAACTATGTGTTCGCCCATTTCAAGCATTACCTGTAATGACAATTTCAACTGGCGTTTGTAATTCTCTCTTGCCCTTGCTAGAGTTTTTGCACAAAACGTAAAACTCGGAATTTCTTTAATTTCGATATAATAATAAGGATTACCATCGAAATCCAAATCCTGACCCTCAATTAGTGTCCAGTTAAGGTTTAAATAGTAATCCAAATCTTTATTTTCGCTCATTTTCTAGTTGTCCAGTGATGAATTGCTTAACGGCTGCGAAAGCATTATTCCCTCTCCGCCGACAACATCGGCTCTTTGCCCGTCAATAAACAGGTAAACGGGTAAACTTGAATTTAATTTTGCGGTTTTAATCAACTGATAAAGTCTTTTATAAAGGCTTTCCGTTCCTCCGCCTGTTACAAATGACGATGTCAGGTTAACCACAACCTTATCCGGTGTTTCTGTAATATTGATTATCTGAGCATCTGTCGGAATTTCCGTATAGACTCCGCGTTGTTTTTCTTCCGGTTTCGGACCTTTTATCAGGCAATTTACGGAATAACGTATTTTTGAACCGTCGATATCTTTATTATAAACACGTTTTACGGCTTTATAAACTTCTTCGTTATGTTCGTTCTTTCCGATAAAATAGACATTTACATACTCTTTTTCTTTTTTTTCTTCTTGTGACGGTTGTTCGTCTTCCGCAAGTTCTTCCTGAACCGAGCGTTCAAGAACCTGAATGTCATCCGGTTTTATTTCGGGTTTTGGCATAAACACGTTGAACGCAATGAGCGCAACAACGATTATCATACAGAAACCCACAAACAAGAGTATTAATTTTTGATTTTTTGTCATATCTTAGTCCTTCGGTACAACGATTACACCGGTAGCATGTATCACATCGTCTTTAATTTCAACATCTTTTACGGTAACTTTTGCATCTTTGCTGTCCAAAATGTTAACCGAAAAATCTAACGGATTCAGATAATTCAATATAAAATCAAATTTGTTTAATTTCATATTGAATTTATTTGAAACGATTTGGGTGTTGTTAAAATCAATTTTTCCGTTTTTAACTTTCAAATCTGCTTGAACTACGATTTTGGGTTCTTTTGACAGGAACGGTATTCCAAGTGTAATTACGTAGTACAACTTATTGTTCTTAATTGACATTTTTGTCGAAGTAACTTCAACTCCCATGCCGTATGATGATAAAATTTTGTTTAAGTCTTTTATAATTTTTTTGTATTTATCGTTTGTGACCGTTTGATTTATGTCATCGGAATTCATTGTAATATCAAAAGATAAGGGCATTGATTCCACAAAAACAATTTCTTTGCCTGATTGTCTTATGTAATTGAAATCACAAAGAGTTTTTAAATTTAATGTTGAAAGGTGAACTCCGTTAATTACAACATTTTCGCCGTTTGCGGTCATGCCTTTAAATATGCCGTTTTTCAAATCTTTCGGACTGTATGAATCGATATTAATTTTTAGTTTGTCTGCCGATGCAATTTTCAAAACTTCTTTTTTTAGTATTGATTCAAGACGGTTTTCAACAATAGCGTTTGCCCCTGTTATATTGCTTACAACCGCTCTGAATTTGTTATTCAGATTGTACGGAGCAACACATTCGTATTCACATTTTGCAAAAGCAGAATTACCTGCAACAAGTAAAAGTCCTAATAATAAAATAATCTTCTTCATAATACCTCAAATACTTTTTTCGCCAGAATTTTATCCTCGGCGACCAAACCTACACCATGTATTTTACCACCATATCTCAAAAATACAATATCTGAATTTTTGTAACGATTATCGGATATAGGCATGCCGTGTGAAATTCGTTTCATTTCAGTTTCGTTCAGTTCACGGACGGGAAGATTTGCAACTTCAAGCGGAGATATAAACATTTCTGCTGCGTTTTCTTTTGTTAAATCATCCAACGATACTGCGTTTTCGATATTAAACTTTCCCGCCTTGGTTCGTACAAGTTCTGTCAGATACCCTCCGCAATTCATAATTTTTCCCAAATCGTAAGCGATAGAGCGGATATAAGTTCCTGAGGAACACCCGATTACAATTCTTGCAACTTGTTTTTCTTCATCAAATTCCAAAAGTTCCGTTTTAAAAATAGTTACTTTTCTGGGTTGAATTTCAACTGTTTGTCCCGCTCTTGCGTATTCATATAATTTCTTGCCGTTCTTTTTTATTGCGGAATACAAAGGCGGAATCTGGGAGATTTCTCCTTCAAAATTTTTCAGAGCAAGTTTTATTTCAGAAAGGGTGACTTTTTTTGAAAATTCCTCTGTAATTTCTCCTTCGGGGTCATAAGTTGTGGTGTTTTTCCCAAATTGAACTGTTGCAATGTATTCTTTATCATCGGGCAAATATTCAATCAGTTTGGTTGCCTTACCCAAAGCAATCGGTAAAACTCCTGTTGCAAACGGGTCAAGTGTTCCGGTATGTCCGACCTGCCTGATATTTAAAATTTTTCGAATTTGTGCAACAATGTCATGACTTGTCATGCCTTTGGGTTTGTTTATATTCAGGAATACAGGGGGCAAATTACATTCTTTGCTGCCCACCTAGATTTCTCCTCTTGAAATTTTGTTTATTAACTCGGTAACTTTTGAACCTTCTTCCAACCCGTTTGAATATACAAAACGAAGTTCCGGAGTTAAACGCAGGCGCAGTCTTTTGCCGACCTCATAACGAATTTTTGAGGTGTTTTTCCCGATGACTTCTTTTGATTTTTCAACCTGTTCATCAGAACCCAGAACACTATATATAACTTTTGCAAAAGAATTGTCATGCGAAACTTCAACATCAACAATAGAAACAACGCCTTCTAATCCCCGAACTTCTTTTCTGAGGATTTCGGATATGTCACGCATTAATTCTTTTCTTACTCTTTCGTTTCTAAGTGTCATTTTTACGCCTTTATGTTCATTATTTTTTTGTACTCGGGATCAAATTTCGGGAACATCTCAAAAAATAATTCCCTGACCTGTGTGAAAAATTTACCCGCAATATTTTCCGGAATATATTCGCCCCGTCTTTTGACAATCACTGCATGTCCTTTTGATATAACCGCACCAAAACCAGGATGGTATGGGTTCTTTTGCGAATATTCTGTTGTTGAAACTTTTGGTATCATATAATCCCTATAATGATTTTCTTTCAACTTCTTCCGTTGTTGAAACTTCAATGATGTCGCCTACTTCAATATCATTAAACTTGTTGAATGATATACCGCATTCAAACCCTTGAGCAACTTCTTTAACATCATCTTTAAAACGTTTTAGCTGGTCAATTTCACCGCGGTAAATTTCAACACCATCTCTTAACAGAACTGCATCTTTTGAACGGATAATCTTACCTTCTGTTACATAGCAGCCTGCAATTTTTGAAGTTTTTCCGATAGTAAATACCTGACGAACTTCTGCTTTACCGAGCGCAACCTCCTTAACTTCGGGTTCAAGAAGTGATAACAGGGTCTTTTCAATATCTTCAAGCAATTGATAAATAATATCGTATTTCTTGATTGTGACCCCTTCTTTTTCGGCTGATGCAAGAGCGTTTGAGTCTTCTTTTACGGTAAAGCCCAAAATCAAAGCATTTGATGCTGCCGCAAGCATAACGTCCGCTTCCGAAATATCTCCGACACCGACGTGGATAATCTTTGTGGTGATTTCTTTTGATTCAACCTGTGCAATTGCCTGTGCAACCGCTTCAGCAGAACCATTGGTGTTTGCCTTAATGATTAAGTTCAACTGAGGAATTGCATCATCACCCGCAACCGCTTCTTTTCTGATGTGTGCGGGAAGCATTGCTTCAAGACGTTTGTCACGTTCTTTTTCTTTTCTGTCTGCAATGATTGATTTCATTTCTTTTTCGTTTTTAACGACTTCAAAATAATCGCCTGCCTGCGGAACTTCCGACAAACCTAAAATTTCAACAGGAGTTGAAGGTTCGGCTTTTTGTATTCTTTCACCACTGTCAGATAACAATGCTCTGATTCTCCCGCATGCAGTACCTACAACAACGCAGTTTCCGACACGTAATGTTCCGTTTTGAACCAAAAGGGTTGCAACAGGACCTTTACCTTTATCAAGGTTTGCCTCAATAACAACGCCTGATGCCTCCGCTTTCGGATTTGCTTTAAGGTCTTGCAGGTCTGCGACAAGCAGAATGTATTCCAAAAGTTCGTCAATACCAGTTCCCTGTAATGCTGAAACTTTAACAACGATGGTTTGTCCGCCCCAATCTTCAGGAACAAGCCCGTGTTCGGTTAATTGTTGTAAAACCTTATCAGGGTTTGCGCCGGGTTTATCAATTTTGTTTACGGCAACGATGATCGGAATTTCTGCTGCTTTTGCGTGGTTAATCGCTTCAATTGTCTGGGGCATTATGCCGTCATCAGCAGCAACAACAAGGATAGCAATATCTGTTGCCTTTGCTCCTCTTGCTCTCATTTCGGTAAATGCTTCGTGACCCGGAGTATCCAGGAATACGATTTTCTTGTCGTTGTTATCCCCGACATAAACCGTATAAGCACCGATAGATTGCGTAATACCGCCGACTTCGGTCGCAACAATTTTATGTTTTGATGCTCTGATACTGTCTAATAATGTTGTTTTACCATGGTCAACATGACCCATAATACTAATAACCGGCGCACGTTTTTTGAGTAATTTTTTATCAACTTCGGACAGGGTTTTTGCTTTTTCCTCTTTTTCAAGTTCCTGTTCGATGTATGCGTCTAAATCTTCTTC
>CAMHMW010000087.1 GCA_946186335.1 uncultured Candidatus Melainabacteria bacterium | reverse complement strand
GTTTTTGTATTGTCAAGCGGAATTGAAATTTGGGTATTATTTTCATAGTCAAAAACCTCTGCGGTGTCTGAAAAATCTTTCAGTCCGTACAAATTAGCCATGAGTAAATCTCCATAGAGCCTGTACTTGTCTGATTTTTCGTCTGATTTAATTTTATCTTCCATTTTGGACAATGAGTTTGAGGCTTTTTTTAATATTTGAAGGGTTGTGCTTTTTAGTTTGTTTTTCAGTTCATTAAATTTGTATTCATATATGTATTGTGAATAATAGTCATCAATCAGTTCGTTTACCGCACTTGTAGTGTGAATTTCCGAAATCAGAGATTTAAAAGTTTTTGAATTACCCGTTTGTGCGGGCGGGTAAACATACGGTATTCCTCCGTAAACTTCTCTTTTTCTGCTTTTCCCTTCCCCAACATTGTGAGCGCACCCGATTATTATTCCCGTGTCAGTATTATAAAGAATTATGTTTGAATGTTTTCCCATAAGTTCAACGGCAAGACATAAATATGTTTTTTCCCCTATTTCGTTAAAGGTTTCAATGTAAAACTCTATAATTCTTTCGTTTTTTACCTGTTTAACTTCCGATATTTTTGAGTTTTCAAGATACTTTCTCAGTAGCATACAAAACATCGGAGGTTGTTTGGGAATTTCAAGTTGTTTCTTTTCGTAATTTTTTTCATTTGTAAAGCATATATGATAAAAATTAGGATGAATATTTATATATAAGGGTAATGATATACCGTTATTTCGCAGGGTAAATATAAATTCACGCCTTGTCGGCTGCTGAATTTTGTTTATTCTAGCCCCTGAAATACTGCTAAATTGCTCATCCAGAAACGCTTTTAATGTTAAAATATCAAAAGTTATCATAATGAAAATGTACCAAAAATCAAAAGTCTTGTCCATCAGATATTTTTGTGTTATTCTTGTAACGTAAGACGAGGATTATGAATTATGGAAAATGAAGATTTTAATATACCGAATGAAGACGATGAGCATAACACTTTTCATATAGACGCACCTGCGGATGATAAACCGAATGAATTTCAAATAGATGCGCCATCGTCAGATGAGAACAATGCAGAAGAAGATGACCAGATGGATATTGCCGATTTCTTGGGCGAATTCGGTGATTTGGTTGAAGATGCACCGCAAGAAGACGAGGAACAAACTTCTGCCCCAAAAATTCCTACTCTTGGCGGAAGCGGGGGGGCTCCGGCGCCGTTTAAGGCTCATGTTGAAACTCCGAAAAATGAAGATGTAAAAGATGAAGAATCCGAACAGGAGGAAGCCTCTGAGGAAGATGATAATTTTGAAGAACTTGTAAAAGAACTTGATGAAGTTAAGCCAGATGATTCCGATGAAAATGCCGAAATTCAGGTAGAAGAAACTGATGAAACACCATCAGAGCTGGAAAAAGAACCTGAGGATACATCATTGCTTGCTGACGGACTGATTAAGATGGGTAATAACCCGAGAAAAATCGAACCGGTTAAACAACCGCCGCTACCTGAAAAACCTAAGGCTGAAAACGAAGAAGAATATCTCGCAGACGGTCTTATTCAGATGACACGTAAAAGACCCGAGAGTGAAAAAATTCAAAAAACTCTTGCTCAGGAAGCCGAAGAAAAAGAAAGTGACGGTAAAGTAAAACCATCAATTCTTGAAGGCTTGATTATGGCTGCCACTAAAAAGCACCGTGAAAAAGATAAACCTGAGGCAAAAGAAGAACAGGATGATGTTAATGTATACAGTATTGAATCAGAAGACCTTAATGAGCGTATTGAAATAACTGCTGATGAGGAACAGGAGTCCGTTCATGCTGCGGATATTCCGGTGGCAGGAAATGAATCCGAACAGGATTTGAGCCTTAACGGTGATGAAAATGTTGTAGAAGGAAAACTAATTCCTGATGATATAATGCAGGATTTATCCACTATGGATGATAATACGACTGAATCCGAAGAAACTTTGGATGATAATTCTCAGGAGGAAGTTTTAGAAGAACCTTCGTCCGAGGAAGTTCTGTCAGAAGATATTGGATGTGAACCTTTGGTTGAGGACAATGCTGAACCGCATACGGAAGATACTGCTGAACAGAATGAGGATGAAACTGTTTCAGATATTGATATACCGCAGGCTGATATTGAGGAAGAATTACCGCCAGTTGAGGATGTTGTTACCGAAACCGAAGAAACTCTTGATGAAGTTTTAACTGAGGAAACTTTACCGGAATCTGTTGAGGAAGAAGTAGCAATTGATGAAGCAGTTGAAGAACCGTCAGCAGAACAATCTGAGGTTGAAACAACTACTGATATTGATATTTCACTTGAAGAAACAATGCAAGATATTCCTCCGGTTGAAGATGTTACAGCAGAGACTGAAAATTCTCTGGATGAAGTATCAACAGCGGAGGAAATTGTTGCGGAAGAACCTGATGAACAAGTCTTACCGGATGAGGCTACGGAACAAACAGAGGCAGAACCTGTTATTGATTCAGAATTATCTCAGAATAATGAAGCAGAGGAATTACCTCCGTTAGACATCGCCCCTGATATAGAAGAATCTGCTGAGGAAATTCATGCTGCTGCGGAATCTGCAGCAGAAGTTGTTTCTGAATCAGACTCGGTTGTAAATTCCGATATTCAGGAAAATCAGGATGATGAAGCTGTCCAAAAAGTGTTACAAGACATAGAAACGACTGTAGTTCAGCTGCCGCAGACGGATGATAAAGTATCTCCACCTGCCGTAGTACATCAGTCTGAAAAAAGTCTGACACTTAAAGAGGAATTTGTCAGAGTTATGTTTACAACCGAAAATAATATTGTAACGGGTAATTTGCTTGTTCCTGATTCGATTAGTACCGAGAATTTGACAAAAGAAAATATTATGTATCAGATATTAAACAGCGAGCATAAATTCGTTGCAATAAAAGATTGTAATATTATGGATAAAGATAATACCGAATTTGAACCGGAAAAAGTTCCGTTCTATGCGCTAAGCTTAGATATTGTCCAGTCTTGCCGAATTATACATGGCGAAAGAAAAGGAAAAAAGAAAAAGTCGGAAAATAAATAGATAAAGAAGGAAATAAAGAAAATGATTAAAACCAGTTTTAAAGACCATGAATGTGGAAAGTTAAATCTTTCCAATGTTGATGAGACTATTACCCTGTCGGGTTGGGTTTCAACGATTAGGGATTTGGGCGGAATTCTTTTTGTGGAACTTCGTGACAGAAGCGGATTTTTCCAAATAGTTGCGAATCCGCAAATTAACCCCGAAATTCACAAAGTATTGGAACATGTGCGTTCTGAATATGTAATTAAAGTTAGCGGTAAAGTTTCAAAAAGACCGGAAGAAACTTATAATGAAAAATATCCGACCGGTCAGGTTGAAATGTATCCGCAAACCATTGAAATATTATCTGAGGCTAAGACGTTACCTTTCGTTCTTGATGATGAAAATGTTTCGGAAGATGTCAGATTAAAATACAGATACCTTGATTTAAGACGTGAACCGATGCTTGAAAAACTTGTTATGCGTCATAATATTGTTCAGGCTATCAGAAATTATATGAATAATCTTGATTTTCTGGAAGTTGAAACACCTATTCTGATTAAAACGACACCGGAAGGTGCAAGAGATTATCTTGTTCCATCTCGTGTTCAGGAAGGTAAATTCTATGCACTTCCTCAATCTCCGCAAATCTTTAAACAACTTTTAATGGTTGGCGGAATTGAAAGATATTATCAGATAGCAAAATGTTTCAGAGATGAAGATTTACGTGCAGACAGACAGCCTGAATTTACTCAGGTTGATATTGAAATGTCTTTCGTTGAACAACAGGATGTCATAAATGTAGTAGAAGGTCTTATCGTTGATGCGTTTAAGGCGGCAGGTGTTGAGGTTAAACCTCCGTTTATTCAGATGCCTTGGCAGGAAGCAATGGATAGATTCGGCTCTGATAAGCCTGATACACGTTTTGGCTTGGAGTTGTTTGACATTGGTGATATTATTTTGGAATCAGATTTCCAAATTGTTAAAAATACATTGTTAAACGGCGGCATTGTCCGTGGTATCAGAATCCCCGGCGGAGCAAGTTATTCAAGAAAAGATATTGATGATATTACAAAACTTGCTGTATCGTTTGGTGCGAAAGCTCTTGCTAATATTATTTATCAGGAAGATGGTACTGCAAAATCACCTGTGCTGAAATTCGTAACAGAAGAACAGGCAAAAGCCATTCAGGAAAGAGCAGGTGCTAAGGCTGGCGATATAATCTTCTTTGTTGCAGATAAGCCGAAACTTGTTTATGATGTTATGGGAAGACTAAGATTACATTTCGGTAAATCTCTTAATTTGATTGATGAGTCAAAACACGCACTTCTTTGGGTTGTTGACTTCCCGATGTTTGAATGGAGTGATGAAGAAGGCAGATTTATGGCAATGCACCACCCGTTCACATCACCTAATCTTGAAGATTTGGATAAACTTGACAGCGGTGATTTGGGTAATGTTAAATCTATTGCTTATGATATCGTATATAACGGTACGGAGTTAGGCGGTGGTTCTGTAAGAATCCACTCATCGGAAGTTCAGAAGAAAATCTTTAAGGCATTAGGTCTGACGGAAGAAGAAGCAACGGAAAAATTCGGATTTATGGTTAATGCTCTGCAATATGGAACTCCGCCGCATGCAGGTCTGGCTATCGGTTTGGACAGACTTGTTGCGCTTTTAGCGAGAACCGACAGTATCCGTGATGTTATTGCATTCCCGAAAAATGCTGCGGCAAAAGATTTGATGTCTGATGCTCCCGGTATTGCTTCAATCAAGCAACTTCGTGAATTGCATATCAAAAGTACGGTAAATAATCAGAAATAATTGTTTAAATGATGCTCGGAGTAAAAAATCTCCGAGCGTCTTTTTTAGGAGATATGGTCTTGGAATATAAATCATACAATCAAATGCGTCAGGAATTTGTGGACTTTTATTATAATGATGTAAAACCCCGATTACCTGAATATACAAAAATGAGAAGGATAGAAGGATCTATGCAGATAGCATTCTTTTGTACTTTTTGTTCATTTTCATTGGTGTTTGCTTTTGTTATATGGTATGAGTATGTTTCAAAAATTGTGTTTAAAATTTTGCCGAATTTAGTTTTTATTAAACCTGTTATTCAGTTACTTTTGGGAATTGATATTGCAGTTGTTATTGTATCAATAATTTCTTTGCTGATATTATCAAATATGGGGTCAAGTGCAAATAAAAGAGGAAATACCCGTTATATTCAGCAGGATTTGGAAATGGAATTAAAACAATATCTTATGCCCAAATTCGTAAACATATTTCTGGATGATGGTAAATGGTTTAAAAAATCTATGTATAATTACCAAAATAGTGAAATCGGCAGAAGCGCAGAAAATGTCAAAACATTAGAGGATGCTATTGAATATCAAAAATCTGTGGCACTGGATATGAAATCAGATAAACAGTATCATATAAAGGATTTGCGCAGTTTGAAAATACTGAACCCTTATCCGCGGGTGCATTACGATGATATAATCAGGGGGAATTTTCGCGGAGTTAGAATTAAAATATATGATTTGAAGACAGTAATCTTAACATTTCATGAAATTGTGCTTATAGGTTTCTTAATTATATGGTTAAGCGGTATGAGTGCAGGACTTTTTGCCTTAATATTAATATTCTTTATAATCCCTGTAATAGTAATATTATTACTTGTCTTTTCCTTCTTAATTGTACGATATTCTAAGTTTAGGGGCGTTGTTGTTGAATTTGATATGAATAAAAGTGTTAAGGGGCATACAATTATCCATGAAAAATCACTGACATCAAGAAAAATTCCGATAGAACCACGATATAATGAGGTTAAACTTGAAGCATCCGACTTTGCAAATAAGTATATTGTATATTCGGATGACCAGATTGAAGCCAGATATCTGTTAACTCCATCAATAATGGAAAGAATTGAACATTTGAAATTTTCATTTAAAGCGAAATATGTCCGTTGTTCATTCAAGGATAATAAACTGACTATTGCAATTCATACGGATAAAGACATGTTTGCAATGGGAAACGACTTTAAAGATTCTGACAGTAATACTTTTCAGGAATTGTACGATGAAATGATTTCGGTTCTCAATATCGTTGATGAACTGAAACTGAATCAGCATTTGGAATTATAAAGTTTAGGCAATTATATAACTATTTAGCACTAAATCTACTAAAAACCTCGTCATTCAGAGGGCTTTAGCCCGAAGAATCTGATTTACAATAGATTCTTCGCTTCGCTCAGAATGACGGTACTTTTAATCTATTTTAGTGTAACATTGTATATAGTTACCAAAGTTTATATCTAAACTCTTGAAAATACTTCAACATCCACATCGTCAAAAGTGTTTGTGTTGAAATAAGCACAGGAGGCAACCATGGATGCGTTATCCGTACAATATTTCATTGCAGGTGCAAAAACTTTATAGCCTTCGTTTTCCAGTGCAAAAACCTTTCTGCGGATTTCAGAATTTGCGGCAACTCCGCCTGCTATTACAACTTGCCTGTATCCTCGTTCTTCTACTGCTTTTTTAAGCTTTTTAACAAGAGTTTTTGAAACGCATTCCTGAAAACTTGCGCAAATGTCATTAACAGGAAGTTCTTTTCCGTCAAATGATTTTACAAGGCGCAATACTGCCGTTTTTAATCCGCTGAAACTAAAATCATAATCTCCTACTTTTGAAATGGGAAGTTCAAATGCTTTCGGATTTCCTTCTTGTGCCAGTTTGTCAAGCCGCGGTCCACCAGGATATGGCAGCCCAATCAGTCTTGCGACCTTGTCGTATGCCTCACCGACTGCATCATCTATGGTTTCACCTAAGATTGTCTGTTTTGAATAACTTTCAACATCAATAATCTGAGTGTGTCCGCCGCTTACCAAAAGAGCCATAAATGGCGGTTTTAAATCAGTATCAAGATAATTTGCGCAAAGGTGTGCATTAAGGTGATTAACTCCGATAAACGGTTTATCATGAACAAGGGCAAGGGTTTTTGCCGCATTCAAGCCGACAAGCAGACAGCCGACAAGCCCCGGACCTACGGTACCTGCAAATGCTGTTATATCATTAGGCTTTAAACCCGATTGATCAAATGCTTCCTGTACTACGATGTTTATGGAATCAAGATGTTCTCTTGCCGCAATTTCAGGTATTACCCCGCCGAATTTCTCATGGGTTTTTATCTGAGAAGCAACGACATTTGCAATAACTTCCCGTCCGTTTTTAACAATTGCACAGGCGGTTTCATCACAACTTGATTCAATTGCCATTATGTAATTATTGTAGCCGCTGTCAATTCCGACTTCTACCTGTCTTTCGCTAAATAAACATTCCTTTTCCATATAGTCATTTTACTATAAAAATATTAATTATATTTGTTATTTTCCCCAAAAAAAAACCCTTTCTTTTGGAAAGAGTTTGGAATCTTTTTCAATTCCTCGTGTGTAGAAGGTTAGTGTGTAGTAGGTAGTGTATAATTTATGTCTCGTGTTTAT
>CAMHMW010000086.1 GCA_946186335.1 uncultured Candidatus Melainabacteria bacterium | reverse complement strand
TTAAAACTGATTACTAAAAAAGCCACCCTGTCGGGTGGCTTAAAATTTGTTTTGCTTTTATGATTAACACATTCGTTCAGCAGAACAACGACCACCCATTTCTGAGCTTTGCATCATCATCTGCATCATCATTGTGTTATTAGTCATAGATACCTTTTCCTTTTTTAGTTAATGTACTATAAGATTTATAAATTGTCAATAGTACATTTATTTTAGGCAATTATATACTTTTTAGCACCAAATTTACCAAAAACCTCGTCATTCAGAGGGCTTTAGCCCGAAGAATCTGCTTTATATAATAGATTCTTCGCTTCGCTCAGAATGACGGTACTTTTAGCCTGTAACATTCTATATAGTTACCTTATTTTATAATCGGCGGATTAAATACTCTTGCCGCAAGTTCTTTGTCCAAATCCAGCAAAGCATGGGTGTTATCCCCTATCATTTCAACTTTTGCAAGTACATCAGATGCGCTTGCTTCTTCTTCAACCTGTTCTTTTATATACCAGTTTAAAAACAGCATTGCTGCTCTGTCTTTGAGTTCTTCTGCCACATCATAAACCGCATTAATTCTTGATGTAACAAATTTTTCATGTTCAAGAACCTGTTTAAAGATTTCAACGGGAGTTTTGCCGTTTAATTCCGGTTTATCTATTGCACCGAGTTCAACATGCCCGCCTCTTTCAAGGACATAATCATACATTCCGACAGCGTGTGCCTTTTCTTCCTGAACCTGAATATCAAACCAGTTTACAAAACCCGGCAGGTTCATTTCGGCAAAAGCAGTTTTCATAGCAAGATATAAATATGCCGAATAGTATTCTTTGTTAATTTGATCATTAAATGCCGCTTCCATTTTCTTATCCATAATTTTCTCCTTTATATTGTTTTGGCAATTTCTTTTGCCAGTATTTCCAGTTCTTCATTTTGACTCTGTTTTACAGTTGAAGTCAGTTGAATTTTATTTTCAAAAATTTCGGTATTTTTCCATTTTGAAACTACATCTGTTATAAGGTTTCCGCAAACAGGCGCCCACGAACCGTTGTGAATAACCGCAACTTTACGATTTTGCAGATTATGTGCCGTAATATCATTCAGCAAATTTTCCATACTTACGAAAATTCCCATATTATAGGTGGTTGAGGCAAATACAAGATGTGAGTATTTAAACGCATCCGATATAATATAAGACGGATGAATGGTTGAAACATCATATATCTTAATGTCTTTAATGCCTTGTTCTGCCAATTTACCTCCCAAAATTTCCGCAGCGTTTTGTGTTCCGCCATAAACGGAAGAATATGCAATCAATACGGAATTAATTTCGGGTGTATAAGTTGACCACTTTTGATATTTGTCAATAAATATGTTTAAATCCTTTCGCCAGACATAACCATGTAAAGGACAAATCATCTCAATATCAAGATTTGCGGCTTTTTTAAGTAAATTTTGAACCTGCACTCCGTATTTTCCGACAATATTTGTATAATAGCGTCTTGCCTCATCCATATAACGATGTTCAAAATCAACTTCATCAGCAAAAATATTTCCGTCGACAGCCCCGAAAGTTCCGAAAGCATCTGCCGAAAACAGAATTTTATCCGCCGCATCGTAAGTTACCATAACTTCAGGCCAGTGAACCATCGGTGCAAAAACAAATGACAAATTATGTTTTCCGACATTTAAGTTGTCACCTTCTTTGACTATGTGCCATCTGTCATCAGGCAGTTCAAATTCAAAAAACTGACCTATCATCTGTTTTGATTTTGCGTTACAGACAATTTTTATATTCTTATATTTTTCTACAATAGTCTGTATTTCCGCACAATGGTCAGGTTCCATGTGGTTGATTACAAGGTAATCAAGTTCCCTGCCTTTCAGTACATGTGCAATATTTTCCATAAATTGATGATTTACCGCTTTGTCAACTGTGTCTAACAGTACGGTTTTTTCATCAAGTAACAGATATGAATTGTATGAAATTCCGGAAGGTACGGGGTATGCACTTTCAAAAAGCGCTAATCTTCTGTCATTTGCCCCAACCCAGTATAAATCTTCCTTAATCTTTTTTACGTTATACATTTATCTCTCCTGTGATTATTCTAATAGTATCATAAACATAAGACGTTAAAAAAATTGCCCGCATAAACAATTACGGACAATTAAGCAATATATTTTCTTTTTCATACAAATATTGTACTTTTGGTACAAGACTACTTTTTCATACTAAATATAAATCTTTCTGTCTAGCCTTTATGTATATAGAATATTAAACATTTGGTTATTATTCTATTAGACAAACGGGTAATATTTATGCGTTTTCTTTTTCAATAAGATCTTTTGCAACATAATGAACACGACGCCAAACGGTAATTATGCAGCCCAAAACGATTATTGCAAGGGTTATCGGATAAACATAAGAATGAATATCTTTTACAAGAAATTCAAATATACAAATTACGTTTGCAACTGTCAAAAGTGCCATTCTGTGCTGTTTTGCCATAGGTCCTAAAAAGCGTTGTACTGCACCTATTGCTCCGCCCAAAACTCTTGTATAAGCCGTAAACATAGCAAATAATGCCGCTAAAAGCCCCAAAGAAACAGTCATCCACGAACCTCCCGCAACTCCTGCTCCGACAATAATCAAGGTATCGGATAATCTGTCGGGAAATTCGTTATAAATATCGCCAACAACTGATTTTTTACCGCCTTCAACCGCAACCATTCCGTCTATCAGGTTACATATAAGTCTTGACTGAATCCCTATGATTGCAATAATCGGGAGGATAAAATACCACTTTTCACTAACCTGCGGAATTACATATCCGCAATATCCGATAAATGCCACAAGTCCGCAAAAAACGCTTAAAACAGATATTGCGTTCGGGGTTATATTTGTTTTTGTTGCAACAAATTTTGCAAGACTCTGCGCCCATTTTGTATCTCTTGATTTTACATCTCTCCTTGGTGTAGCCATTATTTTCTCCTTTATAATTCTTCCCGCCTTTGATGTTCTTCTTTTAATGCTTCCACTGCGGCTTTAATTCTTTCCGTGAAAACTCTTGTCGGTGTTCCGTCATATTTAATCGGTTCTGATATATAAACATCCGCAATAAACGGAACCCACAGAAAAGCTCCTTTTGGTAAAATTCTGTCAGGACCGTTTATATATATGGGAATAACCGGAATATCAGGATTCATCGCTGCAATATGCGAAACACCCGATTTGAAACTCTGGATGGAATTATCGTTTCCTCTTGTTCCTTCAGGATAAATTATAATCGTTTCACCTGAGCGCAGGGCATCATTTATTTCTCTAAAAAGTTCCTCTTTTGTGGTTTTTCCGATTTTTCTTTTTATCGGAATCAGTCCGATAAGAGTTTTAAAAAGAAAACTTTTTAATTTTGTATTGCAAAAATAATCCGCTGCCGCAACAGGATGAATTTTCAATATTTGAGAGGGTGAAAATAAACTCATCAAAAGCAGAGTATCAACATGACTGTTATGATTTGCAACAATTATAGAGGGCTGCATTGAAACTTTCGGCAAATTTTCCGCACCCTTTACGTTTACTCCCAAAATCAGATATATATAGGGTTTTATAATAAACAGAAAAAATAAATATTTAAAAAATTTTTGAAAAAACATTCTAAGTGCCTCTTGTTATAATTATCGTATATGTGTATGCAAAATAATGAAAAAACAGAGGAGCAGTAAAAAGCAAACTGTCTAATCTGTCTAAAATTCCGCCATGTCCGGGAATTAATGTACTTGTATCTTTAACTCCCAAATCTCTTTTAATGGCAGACATTGTAACATCTCCGAAAAACCCGCAAACCGCAAGCACCGCTCCGGCAAATGCAGATTGCCATATCGTAAAAGGAGTTAAGAAATACCCCATTAAAACAGATAAACCCGATGTTCCGATTACACCCCCGATAAACCCTTCCCATGTTTTATTCGGACTGACATTAGGGATAATTTTGTGTTTTCCGAACAGTTTTCCGCAAAACATCTGCATAAAATCATTTGATACCGTAAGAACCAGAATATAAAATAACAACCCGACAGCACCTGCCTGCGGATTATTTTCCATAGGTATTATTGCAATTAAACCCAGATAGCCAAGTGCATATACCGTTGTCATTAAGCCATATTGCATAACCGCAAGATTTTTTAAAAAGCCCTGTGTATTTCCTGAAATAACCATTCTGACAGAAAGTAGCATAAACATATATAAAGGAATAAACAGATAAAACAGAGTTGCCCAGTGGGTATAAATAATATAATAGGTGACAGGAATTGACCAGTATGCCCAAATTAAAACATTTCTGTCCGTTTTCCTTGTCGGAATAAGGGAAACAAATTCTTTAAAACATAAATAACTGATTAAAGCCAAAAATATAAATGCCGTAATCTTGTTAAAACAAAATGCCAGCGTAAATAATAAAACTATTACAAAAAATGATTTTAAGCGAATCCAAAGGTTTTCCAAATCTTTTTTAAACACAGTCTGTCCGATTTTCACCGCAGCCATTAAAAATGCAATTATTGAATACAATATAACTATTGCCCATTTTGCGTTATGTGTAAAAACAAAATGCTCCATTTTTCTTTCTCCTGTTCAGTTTTGAGTGTATATTATAACGGATGTTTTAACATCATTCAAATAATTTATATTTAATAATAAGTAACATCCATTCATGCTATAATACTTTTATGGAAGAAGTCGTAAATAAGCTGGATAAGATAGCATTTATAATGCCCAGAGGGGCAATATACCGCTATAAAACAGGAGCATTTAAACAAATGATTCGTTATGCTCCCCTGACAATACCCGCACTGATTTCTTTAATTCCCGAAGATATGAATATCAAATACGAAGTTTATGATGAGGGGGTTGAACAAATTGAATTGAACAAAATTGATGCCGATTTAATATGTATAACATCAATTACGGGAGGTTCTGAGAGGGCATTTGCTTATGCAAAGTATTTTAAATCTCGCGGGAAAACGGTTGTTATGGGGGGAGTTCATGCAACTTTAAAACCCGAAGAATGCTTAGAACACGTTGACAGCGTTCAAATAGGACTGGGTATTGAGATTTTTCCCCAAATGCTCAGAGATTACAAAGCGGGAAAACTTCAAAAGATTTACCGTGCAAGAGAAGATTTGTGTTACAAAGATTTTCCCTTTCCTAACCGCAGATGTTATCAGGATAAAAAACTTAAATTTGTAACGGTGAACAGTGTTCAGGCAACATACGGCTGTTTAAACCGCTGTGAATTTTGCGTAACGCCGTACAGTTCAAAAGGTTATCATCACAGACCCGTTGAAGATGTTGTAGAAGAAATTAAACAGATAAAAAGTAAAACTTTTGTATTTGTTGACCCGTCCCCGATTGAGGATGATTATGCAAAAGAGTTATACCGTGCTATGATTCCCCTTAAAAAGCAGTGGGCATCTCCTATGACAATAAAAATCGCACAGGATAAAGAGTTGCTTGACTTAGCCGTTAAAAGCGGAATGAAAGGAGTTTTAATCGGGTTTGAAACGGTTTCACAAAAAACTTTACTGGATATAAAAAAAGGTTTTAATTCCGTAAACAAATTTTATAATGCGGCAAAAATTTTACACGATAACGGGGTCGCTATTATGGGATGCTTTGTATTCGGACTTGATTGCGATGATAAAGACTGTTTCAAAAGAACAATAGAATTTGTGAACGAAGCAAACATTGATGTTCCGAGATTTACCATAAACACGGCATACCCCGGAACACCGTTTTATGAAAGAATGAAAGCGGACGGGCGTATAATTGAAGATGACTGGTCTTTATACGATTGTCAGCATGTTGTTGTAAAACCGCTGCAAATGACGGTTGACGAACTTCTTGAAGGTCACCGCTGGGCTTGGAAAGAAGCATACAAAACAAAAAGTATTATTAAAAGATTGTCAGGTTCAAGATCGTTTTTGCCTTATGCAATAGGTGCAAATATTGCCTACAAAATTTATGCACACAATCTGCCAAAATTCACAAACAAAGTAATGTGCGACTATTCGGATATTTTAAACCAAATTTAGGGGAATTTTAAATGAAACTTACAAGCAGGGTTGTAAAAACTGAAGAACTCACTCCGAATAACATAAACACAATGTATTCTCTTATGGAGGATGTTTATTTCGGCACAAATTTTGACAGATTTAAGTCTGATTTGTTTGCAAAAGATTTTGTTTTGCTGCTGAATGATAACGAAAATAAAATCGCAGGGTTTACAACTTTGCAAATCTTTGATTTTGAGGGAAAAATAATTATTTATTCGGGAGATACCGTAATAAGAGAGGATGTACGCGGAGAAATTGAACTTATGCGTGCGTGGTGGAGATTTTCATATAAAATTCAGCAGGAAAACCCGTCAAAAGAAGTTTTTTGGCTTCTGATTTCAAAAGGGTGGAGAACTTATAAATTTTTCCCAATGTTTTTAAAAGAATATTATCCGTCCCACAAACATCCAACACCTGATAATATTCAGGCATTCATCAATAGACTTTCCGTTAAAAAATTTGGAAATTCATATAAAAACGGGTTAATCATTCCTGAAAATCCCGATATGCTGAAAAGCGGACGGGATGATATTCCCGAAAAACGCATGGAAGATAAAGATGTTAAATTTTTCCTTTCAAAAAATCCCGAATTTTACAAAGGAAACGAACTTGTCTGCCTTGCAAAACTTCACCCCGATAACCTGACAAAAGCAGGAAAAAGACTTTTACACGGAGTTCGTTCCGATGCTTAAATTAAAGATTATTCTCTCAAACTTTTTGTTTGTTTTGTCATGTTTTCCCGCATGGTTAAGGTTTCACCTTCACAAAAACAATTTTCAGAAAATCCAGAATAAAAGACTATTAAAACTTTTGAACAAAAACAAAAATACTGTTTACGGGAAAAAATACAATTTCAGCGAAATTAAAAGTATTTCGGATTTTCGGAAAAATATTCCCCTAACCGATTATGAAGATTATTCCGAATTTATTGAACAAATTAAATCAGGGCAAAATAATATTTTAACCTCTGAAAAAATAAAAATGCTGGAACCGACATCAGGTTCATCAGGTGCTAAAAAATATATTCCGTATAATAATGGTTTAAAAGCAGAGTTTCAAGCAGGAATAGAGGTTTGGCTGTTTGATTTGTATATAAATTTTCCAAAACTTTTCTTATACAAATCTTACTGGTCAATCTCCCCCAAAACCAAAACCGAAGAAAATTCAAATATGAAAATCGGCTTTGATGAAGATGAAGAATATCTTTCAAAATTTGCACAAAAAATACTGAAAAATATTATTATAAAACCTGATATAACAGGTGATTTTTCAGAAAACACAAGAAAGATTTTAACGGAAGAAAAAGATAATCTTGGCTTAATTTCTGTCTGGTCACCGACTTTTATTAAATCTGTTTTTACGGAAAACATACCGCATTTTAAAAATCTGCAAATCCTCAGTTGTTGGGCGGATTCGACTTCAAAAACTTATGCAAAAAATTTAAACAAATATTTCCAAAATACTTTTATCCAGCCCAAAGGTCTTTTATCAACAGAAGGAATTGTAAC
>CAMHMW010000085.1 GCA_946186335.1 uncultured Candidatus Melainabacteria bacterium | reverse complement strand
CCTGCAACAAGTTTTATAAATTTTGAGCCGGCGAATTTTCAGCAGGTTGCCCCGACAAAAATATACAGAGCAAAGGAAAAACTTGTGTATAAATTTGTGAGTAAAAAACTTGTTTTTGCTTATGATAATGGGCAAACCCTGACGCTCAACAGCTGCAATATCTTAATTCCGAAAATCAAAGATATGGATATAAAATACATTTTGGCTATCCTAAATTCTAAAATCGCACAGTTTATTTTTGAGAAAAAATATAATTCCGTAAAGGTTCTGCGCTCACACATAGAAGAAATTCCGATACCTGTTTGCACCCGCCAAACTCAAAAAAGTATTGTAAAATCAGTTGATGAAATAATTATGGCGAACGAAGAAGAATGGAATTTGCTTTTTGAACAACTTGATAAAAAAATAGCGAAACTGTACGGACTTGCGGATGACGAATATCTACTTGCGGTAAAATCGTGCTTGTGATAGCATGAAAGTACAGATAAAGAGAGGTGTCCGAGTGGCTTAAGGTGCAATCTTGGAAAGGTTGTGTGGGAGCAATTCCACCAGGGGTTCGAATCCCCTCCTCTCTGTTTTTTTGTGCAAAATTTTGTATGAAATTATATGTTTTCCGGACAGCAAGCAAGTAGGGTGGGCAAAATGAAATGTGCCCACCAAAATATTTAATTGGTGGGTACGCTAACGCTTTACCCACCCTACATTCTTACGTTTTGAACTTATCAGACTTTTAAAAATTTCCCGCTACATTTACCCCCCTTGATATTCGTTATTCTCAAGTTGGACGGTTTCCTGCTGATAATATTCTTCTGTTTTTTCAATATTGCTTATTTTTGCATCGGCAAGACGAGCCAAAACTTTTGCATAATCAGTACACTTTGAACCTTTTATGCCTTCCGTTTCCATTTGTATTGTCCCGTCAGGGAAAAGTCGTATTTTCATTTTGCCCATATTCCGCACCTATATTTCTATCGTTAAAACGATTGAATTATCATCCATAACGGTTTCGCTCTCAAGCCGCATATTTTCGCTATCCAGACGCTCTTTAATTTTGTTATATGTCATTTCCTGAATGTTCAGACCGTATTCTTCGTTCAGGTCACCTATAACACCCTCGCATTGCGCCTTATCAGATACCTGTTTTATTTCCAGCATAAAACCGTTTGAACCGTCCTGCCTGTAATAGCACATATCCATTCCGTAAAGTCTGCAGGTTATTTTATCACCGTTTTCCGTTATGCCCTCTGCACCGTGTTCTGTCAGTGTGTTTAATAACACGCCTTTGTCGGTATAATTTGTTTTATAGGTATAAATCGCCGTAAACTGATCGTTTACCATCCTCAAATCACGTTCGGCTGCAACATTGAGTTTGGCAAAAATTTCTTCTGCCTCTTTTGCTATTTCTGAATTATTATATCCCGAAAATTCTGCCATATACAAACCATCCTCCAAAACCCAGTTAAGCGTTATATTGCCGTTTTTCAAAGGAGTTTCCATGTTTCCCGCATACAAATCATAATTTGATTTTGTCAGAAATTTTTTTAGTTCTTTCTGTTTAATATTCGTTTTTATACGCAGATTTTTCATACCCAAAGAAATATGCGTGTAATCGTTTTGCACCCCGATATTATGAATATGAATTTTTTGCTCAACCTCTAATGTATAATTTGTTTCGTTTTCATAGTGATAATATCTGAGATTTTTTCCGTCAAGTTGCGCAATAACTTCATCCTTGTCGGTTGTAAATATTCCGCCTGCCCCCTGAGATTTTAAAACCTGATAAATTTCCGATAAATCAGTGTATTCGGTTGAATAGTTGTAATAAAAATATTCGGCAGAATCTATAAGTCGGACATTTCTTCCCGTTAAGGAATCCAATTCCTGAAAGAAATTTTCACCGGCATTTTGCAATTGTTCGGCAGAAAATCTGCCCGCAAGATTTGCCTCCATATATTTTCCCGAAATATCCCACTCAACAAACAAGCCTGATGGCAAAGCATAAGCGGAATTTCCCACTCTTTTCCCCTGCATCGGAATCATCAATTTGACATATTCAAAATATTTTACATTCGTCAGAACCCTGATAAATTTGAGAGTTTGTTTTGCCGTTTCGATATTTTTGGGGGAAGAATCAAATGCCTCAGAAAGTTTTTCCCCCTTCGCCTGTTCGGGGTTTATTAAAAACGCCATAGGGTATGCCATAAGTTTTATTGACATTTAATCCTGCCTTTCAAAACTACACATCCAACGCTCTGCCGCCGCGGGAAGTGTTTACATCATCCGAACCCGATGAATAGTTTTCCATATCGTCTTTTTTGGTTGCGGCAACCGCTCTGATATTTGCCCACTGACGAAGTGACAAAATCTGCTCTTTTTGAGTTACCGCAAGCGGTACGACATTTTTAATTGTGTTTTCCAAATCAGAAAATTCGAGCGGACGCTTGTTGAAAAACGCCTCATACAAAGCCGAAATAACAACCTGTTCAATTTCCGCACCGACAAAGCCTTCTGTCAAATCTGCAAGTGTTTCAAGCAATTTGTCATCTACCGCCAGTTTGCTTGATACTTCGCTGTCTTTAAGCCTTTTTTTCAAATGAAGTTTGAATATTTCTTTTCTTTCCGTACGTGTCGGCAAATCAACAAAAAAGATTTCGTCAAAACGTCCTTTTCTCAACAGTTCCGCAGGCAGTCCGCTGATATTATTCGCCGTTGCAATAACAAATACGGGTGCGGTTTTTTCCTGCATCCATGTCAAAAACGTACCAAAAATTCTTGAAGAAACCCCGCTATCTCCGCTTGAGGAAGAATTCATCCCGCTCAGACTCTTTTCAATTTCATCAACCCAGAGAATTGAGGGTGCAACCGCTTCTGCGGTTTTTATCGCTTTTCGCATATTTTCTTCCGAACTTCCGACAAGCCCCGAAAAAATCTTACCGAAATCAAGTTTTAACAAAGGCAGTTGCCATGCTGCACTCATTGCTTTTGCGGTCAAACTCTTACCGCAACCGGGAACACCGGTTATTAAAACACCCTTCGGAGCGGGCAGGCAGTATTTCTTCGCCGATTCCGACCACGAATTGTTACGTTTTCCAAGCCAGTTTTTCAGATTTTCCAAACCGCCGACATCTGCAATTTTTATATCCGTATTTATAAATTCCAAAATACCTGTCTTCTTAATAACCTGCATTTTTTCACTTAAAATAATCGGCAAATCTCTTTCGTCAATTTTACCGTCATTAACCATTGCAAGCGCAAACGCATTTTCAGCTTCCTGCAAAGTCAAACCCAACGCTGCTTTACAAAGTTTCTCCTTAACTTCTTCATCCAGACCTTCGGTGTTTATCTGATTATTCTGAGAAATCATTTTATCAAGTTTAGATTTTATTTCTTCTAATGTAGGCAGGGGCATATCAAGAATTGTAATCTCTTTTTGCATAGATTCGGGGATTAACAACTCAGATGCCAGAAATATAACATTTTTTCTGAATGAACTTGTTTTTAATTCACTTATAATATCTCTCAAACGGCGAACAACATTATAATCAACCTGTCTGCCCTTAACTCCGAAATAAACATGAAAATCACACATGACAAAAACGGCATTTTTATTACAGTTTTTTATAAAATCTACCGCTTTATCGGGAGAATTTGTACCGTCAATCTTTTGTCCGTTGAGAATAAAACCGTTTGTCTGAGTCCATACATAGACATCTCTCGGAATTTTTATTAGTTTTTCGGAAGTCGCAATTCGTTTGATTATAGAAATCGCACGTTCTTCTTCCCATGTCGTAATATAAATATAGGGAAATCTTGCCCTGAAAAATTTTGACAACTGTGACACCATATTTTCATTCATAATAACTTCCCTCTTTTTGTATTATAAAAATTTCCGCATTTTAAAAATCGATAATTCTTCCCGTATCTTCGCATTTATAACCGTTAACCTCAGGTTCTGTCTTTGGTTTTTGAACAATTATCATACTCTTGATTTTGGGAATAAAATGTTCTTTAACATCACAAACTTTTATAAATTCGTCATCGTTTTTAAAGATACCATTCAGATTACGATGCTCCACAATTTTTTTTGCAGTTACAATATTTATCCCCGGTAAAAGTGACAATTCACCTGCTTCTGCCGTGTTTACATCTATTTTTTTATCTGCTTTATTCATTAAGTCATTCATTCCGGCAAGTTCGGGTTCTTTTTCAACTCTCTGTTTTGTCGGCGCAACTTCATGAAGTTTATCCATACTTACAAAGCCTTCCCCCGAAGCGTTTTGTTTCCCGAAATCCGCCCCGAAAACATCAGGATTTATTGTTCCCATTTCAACAAACCCATCTTTGTTTGTTTTTGCATTGTATTCTTCCTGAACTTCATGACGGGCAGGTTTTTGTTCCAGCGACAACATTACAACATTTGCCTCGTCCTCAAAAAATTCTTTTAATAAATCTATTGCGGTATATTCATCAAAAATTCTGCAAATTCTGTACCATGCCTTGTTAACATTCAACTGAGATTTTGTGAGTGTAAAAATTCTTTTTGTGTGTCCTATTACCGTAACATTTTCCATAACGGTAATTGTTTTATCCGGCACAAAAACAACTGTACAATGTCCGTTGCGAAGGGTATTTTCTCCTCCCACGTATCTTTTGTTAACCATATTTATACTGTTTTTATAGAAAGTATTCATGAAAATCAATCTTAAAATCAAATATGGTATGATAGCCATAACTGTCAGAGCAAGGGCAAAATTTGCAATACTTGGCGAAATAAAACGCAAAACAACGTATGCCAAAATTACTATTATTAAAAAATTCTTTATCAAGCTCATTCTCATAAGCCTATAATAACACAGATTATTAAAAGTGAAAAGTGGGAAAAATTTTAAACAACTTGCCCTCCGTTCAGCTCTTTTACAATTTTCCATTTTCAATTTTCTATTACATTTACCCTCCCTGCATAACCGATTGCAATATTTTTTCAAATAAGCTAAAATCTTCTTATGACAAACCTTGCGGAAATTAAAGATTTAAACGTAGTTTATCAGACTAAGAAAAATGCTTTCGGCGGAATTCAAAAGGTTTATGCGGTAAACGGAATTAACCTTGAAATAAATTCAGGCGAAATTCTTGCAATTGCGGGAGAATCAGGCTGCGGGAAATCAACTCTTGCAAAAGCAATAATGAAACTTGTTGATATTAAATCAGGTGAGATAAATGTTAACGGTGAAAATATTGTTTCCCTGCACAAAAATAAAGATATGAAAAATTATTATCAGAAAGTACAGATGATTTTTCAAAACCCCTATTCAAGTCTTAACCCGAAAATGAAAATCCGCCAAATTTTGTCAGAACCTTTAGAAATCAACACCAAACTGACAAAAGAAGAAATAAAAGCCGCTGTAAAAAACACAATTTCAAAAGTCGGTCTGGATGAAAATTGTCTTGAGATGTATCCTCACGAATTTTCGGGCGGACAAAGGCAGAGAATTGCAATAGCAAGAGCGTTAATTCTTAATCCGGAATTTATTATTGCGGATGAACCCGTAAGCGCTCTTGATGTAAGTATTCAGGCACAGATAATAAATCTTTTGAAACAACTCAAAGAAGAATATCATCTGACATTTTTATTTATTTCACACGACCTGAGTGTAATCAAATATATCTCAGACAGGGTTGCTGTTATGTATTTGGGTGAAATCGTTGAAATCGGGAAAACGGAAGAAATTTTTAATACCCCAAAACACCCTTATACTCAGGCATTATTAAGTGCAGTACCCGAAATCAACGGTAACGGAGGCTCGCATATACAACTGCAAGGGGAACTTCCCTCCCCTGAAAACCTGCCAAATGGCTGCAAATTTCACACCCGTTGTCCGTTTGTGAAAGATATTTGTAAAACCAACACCCCTGATATTACAGAATTTAGTGAAAACCACAGATGTAATTGTTTTTTGTATGAATAAATACAATGTCGTTATAAAAGCCTTACTTACAGATTTGTGGTGGGCACGCATACGTTTTGCCCACCCTAAATACTGAAATTAATTTGTACGAAGTGCCGATACGAACTTAACAGACCTAATGACTTATCCGACTTAATAATTTTCCCGTTTCCATATTGCCTTTTGAGGTTAATTAAAGTATAATTCGGAAAAAGGAGGCAATATGTTAAAAAGATTTATAACAGGTATAATTGCGACATTCACCGTTGTAACATTGGGAATCAGTTATTCTCAGGCAAGAGAAATCGTTGAAGTTCCCCACTGGCAGAAATCAACCATTACCGTATATATCCCCGAGGATGGCGACAAAAAAGCAACAAGTGCGCTAAAAACCGCTTTCGGCAAATGGCAGGGTGTAAGCTGCGGTCATATAAAGTTCAAATATACCGATGACGAGAAAAAACCGTCAGATATCAAGGTTTCATTTTCTGACAGTGCCGCCGGTGACAGTCCTATAACTACTGCAAGTTATAAGGCAAACGGCAATACAATCACAGAAGGCGAAATAACTATAGCATCCGAAAGTAAAGATTTTAAAAAATATTCTAACAAATATATCTCAAACGTAATGGTTCACGAAGTCGGGAAGGTCTTGGGAATGCCCGTTAACACAACAAAAAAATCAAGTATAATGTATGTCCCGATATCAGAAAACCAAAGTCTTATGAAAGTGGATGAAAGAAAATTTTTCTCAATAAGCGAATGGTCATTCAGTAAAAGAAATCTGAAAGAATAAATTTGTTAAATAAAAAACGGCGGGACATTGTCCCGCCGTTTTATTATATCTGAAAACTTAAACAATAATTCTGTTTCTGAAATTTTCCTGCTGAACTATTGAAATCAGTCTGTTCAGGAATGCTTTATATCTTGCTCTGACGGCTTCACCTGAAAGAATTATGTCGGCATCATCCTTGCAGGGTTTGATATAAATTTCTGCTTTTTGAGAAGCGTTTTTGTAAATACCTTTTGCGGATTCTCCTAAATCTCTTTCGGCAGCACGTATGAAAAATCTTTCTTTCTGAACATTATGTGCCACATCAACATATATTTTAAAATCAAACGCATCCTTAATTTTTTCGGTCAAAGTGAACAATCCTTCCGAAATAATTATTTTTGAAGGATGAGCAAGAGTATGATTATCATATCTTTTAGCAGTACCTGACATATCATATTTCGGCAGATAAACCGATTTGCCGTTCAAAAGTTCTTTAATATGAGCACTCATAAGTTCAAGTTCTAATGCCTGCGGAACATCAAGGTCATAATGCTTTGCAAATTCCGCAAAACTTCCTGCCGCTTTAACCATTTCGGAACGGTCATAATAGTAATCATCGGTATTAACTCTTGTTACAACATTTTCAATATCAAATTCCGTTGCAAACGACTTGATTGTATCAATTATATCAAGTGTTATTGTTGATTTTCCGCTTGCTGTTTCTCCTGCAATACCGACTGATGCGGGACGGGATATATGACCCGTCAAATATTTTGCCAGTTTTGACAAAATTGCAGGCTTATAACTTATTAAAATTGAGCCTTCGGATTGCAACTCCTCTTCAAAAATCTTTTTCAATCTCTCTTCTGTTGCCTGTACTCTGTTGTAAGGCATGGAAACGTAC
>CAMHMW010000084.1 GCA_946186335.1 uncultured Candidatus Melainabacteria bacterium | reverse complement strand
TTGGCGGCGGTAAGGACTCTGCCGAGCAAAACGATTAAGTATCGTTTTGTGAGAGGTTGAACCCCTGTCTTGCGAAGCAATTACCACCTATATTGGCGGCGGTAAGGGGAATTGAACCCCTGTTTGGAGAATGAGAATCTCCCGTCCTAACCACTAGACGATACCGCTATGTGCTACGAGAAATTATAATTCGGTCAAAAATTTTTTTCAAGTAGCAGAGCAGGGTGGACAATTTGTACGTTGGGTTTTAGCCCCCTCTCCCTAACCCTCCCCCACAAAGGGGGGGGAGGGAACAGTCTGTAGGTTGGGCTTTCAGCCCAACAACAAAGTAACCGCAAAAGATATTACAAATAATAACACCGTTAACAACAAAGGTAATTTAGCAACCGATAACCTCACAAATAATCAGTATATTGATAATAAAGGTAAACTTGTCGTAAACGATGATTTGAATAATAACGGCAATATCAAAAACTTAAATGAATTGACCGCAGGAAATCTCAATAATAAAGGTACTGTTGAAAACAACGGCAAAACAACTCTTAACGGAAATTCAAATAACAACGGTGATATAACAGGTAACGGAACCCTGACTAATAACGGAAATATTAATAATAAAGGTACTATCAGTCAGAATAAGATAGAAAACAACGGTGAAATTACATCTCCGCTTGAAAAACTTATTACAACCGGCGGTTTAACAAATAATGGTCAGGTAACCCTCACGGGCGGCGGAATTACAAGAACCGATATAACCGGTGGCGGTAACGGTGTTGTAAATATTAAAGCCGGTAAGGATAACATTATTGTTAATAACAAGATTAGCGATAATATAATCAACTTCAACAGCGGTACAATGTTGTTCTCTAATGCCGGTGATATTTCAAATGCGACAGCTCTGAACCTGAACGGCGGTAATTTTGAATTCAGAAACGGTGCAACCCAAACTCATAATCTCGGAAATGTTAATGTTCACAGAAATACGAAGATGAACATAGACTTTGACCCGATGACTGCTACAACAGATAAATTCAACGGTAACTTTAAATATGACGGCGGACTGTTTGTTATAGATAAAGTCAGCGTAATAAATTCAAAAACACTCAAAAATTATATCCACGTACATCTTGGGGATACAACCGGTTTAGGCAGAAATAATATTAAAGTTGCGAACCGCAAACTGCCGTCTGTTATGAACCCGATTTATCTGATGGACGGTGATATTAAAGACGGATTTATTACATACAAACAGCATGGAAGTGATCCTGATTCATTTAACCCGTCAGTATTGGCATCTCCTGTTGCCGCACTTGTCGGTGGAGTATTAACACAGCAGGATACATTACAAAACAGTTTCTATCACGCTGATACGTATTTCAAATATCCGCACTCACAACGTCTTGCGGCTGAAAATATCAACAGATATGCTTATGACGGAAATACAGTTCCGACATGGGTAAAATCACCGCTTCCGGAAACAGAAAAAGGTATGTGGGTTAAACCTTATACTACATTTGAAAGAGTCGGACTCAAAGGCGGAGTTGATGTTTCAAATACCGCATACGGAGCATTATACGGCGGCGACAGCGAACTTAAACAACTTAAAAACGGTTATAAAGGTGTTGTATCTGCATTTGTCGGATATAACGGCTCACATCAGACATACAACGGCATAAGTATGAACCAGCAGGGCGGTACTCTCGGTGTAACAGGCACATTGTATAAAGGTAATTTCTTCACCGCAATGACTATGTCTGCAGGAGCAAGTGCAGGTGAGGCTTATACTCAGTACGGACGTGATCAGTTTGCTATGATGACGGCAGGTGTTGCATCAAAATCAGGATATAACTGGGAACTTAAAGACGGTAAGTTTATCGTTCAGTCGACATTATACGTAGGTTACACTTTTGCAAATACATTTGATTATCAGAATGTTGCCGATTTGGATATTAAATCTGATTCACTTCACTCAATACAGGTTGCACCGGGTGTTAAAGTTATCGGAAACTTCAAAAACGGCTGGCAGCCTTATGCAAGTGTTGATATGGTTATGAACTTTATGGGCAAAACATCATATATGGCAAATGATGTAAAATTGCCTGAACTTAGTGTAAGACCTTATGTTCAGTATGGTGTCGGAGTTCAGAAATCATGGGGTGACAGATTCACGGGTTACGGTGCTGCAATGATTAGAAACGGCGGACGTAACGGTCTTGTCTTGCAGGCAGGATTCCGCTGGGCAATAGGTAAAGATTATCACGATGTTCCAGAATTTAAACCGAGCGGAAATAAAGGCTTACCGCCTATGCCCGAGCAGATTAAACAGGAATTAAAAGATAACGGCATATTGGTTCAGCCACAAAAGACATCTTCAAGAAAAGCAATAAAACAGCTTTCTGATAAGAATATTAAGTCTAAAAATACGACAATGACACAAAACAGGGCGAATGTCAGAAAGATTTAAAAGACTCAGCATACAGCGTATATAGTGTGTAACTCTGCCGCTTCATCCAGGCAGAGTTTTTTTTATTAAAATCACTAATGTTAAAAAATAATTAAAAATACGAGAATGATAAGTGTTTTATATTATCATTAATATAGGAGATATATAAACATGAAGTATAAAGATTACTATGAAACCCTGGGTGTAAAGCGGGATGCGACTGATTCCGAGATAAAATCGGCATACAGAAAACTTGCGAGAAAATTTCACCCTGACGTTAATAAAACCAAAGAGGCGGAAGAAAAATTTAAAGAAATCAACGAAGCTTATGAGGTACTCGGTGACAAACAAAAACGCCAGAGATATGACAGTTTGGGTGCAAACTGGCAGGGAGGTGCAGATTACACGCCACCTCCCGGGTTTGAAAACTTTGGTTTTCAGGGCGGAAACGGTTATCAACAATTCAGCTTTGGCGGCGGAGATATGGGCGGTTTTTCCGACTTTTTCAGTTCTCTTTTCGGCGATATGATGGGCGGCGGTTCTACCCGTGGAGGGAGAAGCGGTTTTTCAGGTTTCGATTTTAACGATATGGGCGGTGGACATACCTATACAAGGCAAAGACGTCAGCAGCCTCAGAAGTCGGAAGATTTGGATGTTACAAAGACCTTAAATGTGACCGCAAAAGATTTATTTTCGGATGCTCCGATTTCCGTTAAATTTCAGGATATGAGAAAATGCACCCAGTGTCCTCCGGGGGGCGGTTTCTGTTCTCATTGCGGTGGAACAGGTATCGTTAATGAACCGAAAACTTTAAAGGTAAAACTTCCGAAAGAAGCAAAAGAAGGACAAAAAATTCGCTTAAAAGGGGAGGGCAGACAGGATGCCTACGGACAAAAAGGTGACTTGTACCTCATTATAACTCCGAGTGATAATGAATATGAAATTAACGGTTCGGATTTGACAAAAGAGATTGAAATAACTCCTCCTGAGGCTGTTCTTGGGTGCAAGAAGGAAATAAAAACCCTTCATGGTAATATCGGTATAAAAATTCCCGAAATGACTTCAAGCGGTAAAGTGTTACGTCTAAAAAATTTGGGCTTACCAAAAAAATCAGGCGGCTACGGGAATCTTAATGCAAAAATAAAAATAGTATTACCGGAAAAACTGTCAAAAAAAGAAATAGAACTATATAAACAGATGTTAAAATAATTTATTGCTATATGCTCTTGAGGTATAATAATCTTATTCATGCAGAAGTGTGTCATGTTTTAGGAATTATGAAAGGGGTATAGTATGAAAAAATTATTAACAGCGTTGTTTTTGTTGGTTTTGGTTGCTGCTTTTATGCCGAAATCTCAGGCTTATGAACCTTGGGGTGTAGGTATTTATAACGGAACAAAAGAAGTTATGGATTATGCAACTCCTAACGCAACACTTGGCTCAAAAACAGGAGAGGCAACCTGCAAAACAGTTTTGGGACTTGTAAACTGGGGTGATTGTTCTTTGAGATCCGCTATGAAAAACGGCAGAATTTCAAGAGTTACCGCTGCAGATTGGGAAAAACATTACGTTTTGATATACGGTGAAAAAACATTGCGTGTTTACGGCAATTAATTAAAAATTTAAACGGTGAAGATATTTGTTTCTTCACCGTTTTTTCGATAAAAAAAAGACCTTGTTAATACCAAGGCCTATCCGTTTAAATAAGAAGAGAGAGCTTTATATATTTATATAAAGTATTCTGAATTTGAAAAATTGCTAAATTTTACTCCTTATATTTACAAAACTTAACAATCATTTAAAAGTATTGTTTTATGGCAATATTAGACATTTTTTATGTTTATGCTAAAATGGTTTTAACCAAAAAGGAGTGTTGGTTTTATGAATCTTGATAAAGATAAACTTTTAGAATGTATAAAAAAGATTTCATCGCCGAAAGTGTTGATAGTCGGTGATTTGGCACTGGATGAAATGATATACGGGGATGCCGAAAGAATTTCAAGAGAGGCGCCTGTATTGATTTTGCAACATACAAAAACTAAACTTATACTCGGAGGTGCCTCTAATGCCGCTCATAACGTTGCAACCTTAAATGACGGAAAAACAGGGGTTATCGGAGTCGCAGGAAATGATTACTATTCTGAACTCTTATATGAAACCTTTGAAGATGCGAACATTGACTGTTCCCGTATTGTTCGTGACAAGAAAAGAAAGACAATAGTCAAAACAAGAATTTCGGGGGCTATAACAACTTCCATTACTCAGCAGATAGTACGTATTGACAGACAGTCAAAAGGGGAAATCGGTGGCGAAACTGAGGATAAAATTATCAGAAATATCGAGCGTGTTTTACCCGATTATGATGCTGTGATACTTTCAAATTATCATATCGGAACATTAACAGATAAAATCATTGATTTTACAATTGATTTGGCAAATAAATTAAATAAGGTTGTAGTGGTAGATGCTCAAAGAGATTTGGGCAGATACAAAAATGTAACTTCAATGACCCCTAATCTTCCCGATACCGAAAAATCTGTAGGTTTTGAAATTGCGAATGAAAATGATTTAAAACGTGCGGGTGACAAACTGCTTTCACAAACGGATGCGAAGGCAATACTTATAACCTGCGGGGCGGACGGAATGTTTGTAACAGAGCCGAACGGTAACTATACAAAAATTCCCGTATTTAACAAGTCTGAGGTGTTTGATGTTACGGGTGCGGGAGATACGGTTACGGCTGTTTATTCTCTTGCGCTGGCAGCTGGTATTGAACCTGTTTATGCGGCAGTAATCGGTAATATTGCGGCAAGTATTGTCGTAAGACAGTTCGGATGTGCCACAACTACCGTAAATGAATTATACGAAGCGGCAAAGGCTCTTAAAATATAATAAAGGAGAACTTTATGGAAAAAATAAAAGAACTGATTAAAAAAATTAAACCGGTAGATTTGATTATTTTGGTTTGTGTCATTATTGCTCTGGCTGTCGGTTTTGTTACGTTTAAAGGTTACAGACAAACCGCTGACAAGCAAATTGAAGCAACTTCAAATATAATATTTAAAGTATATATGAGAGGGGTAACCATATCAAATGAAAATATACCGATAAAAGCGGGAGAAAAGACTTTTATCAGTATAAGAAACGTACCGTATTCAGACTTGGATATTGTTGATGTAAAGGCTGACAGAAGAAAAATAGTTTTACAGACTCCCAGCACAAAAAAGGTCGTAATCGTTGTGGAAGACCCTTCACAGCCCGATTTGTATGACGTTGTTGTTACCCTGACGGATAAGGCAAAAATTACAAAAGACGGTGCTGTTGTCGGCGGAAATAAAATTAAACTCGGTTTACCAATAACCTTAGAGGGTGCTGATTATAAATTTGCCGGTACGGTATCAGATATTCAGGTTGTCGATGCCGTTGATAATGAAGTTTTGAATAAAGATATGAATACAACTGACGATGTTCAATAAAATTTTAGGTTTTTCACAGGATAAATTAAATTATTTATACGAAAACAGTTTGTTTTTACAAAATATAGACAGATTTATTCTGCCGTTTATTTGCCTGACATTTTTGGGCTCAACCTTTATGCAGTCTGATTCTATCGGATTTTTTGCACTGATAGTTATGTTTCTGACGGTGATTAAATTATTTGTTAAAAGAGGCGAAAGAATATCGTTTAGAGATTTTGAAATATGGCTTGTTGCATACTTTATGATAGTTGTAATAAGTCTTTTCGGCTCAACACTATTTACTCTCAGTTTGAAAGGCTTTTTTAAAACCTTCTTGTACATCGGCTTTTATTTTTCTGTTGCTCAGTATTTGAAAGCGCATAAAAATCATACAAAATGGCTGTTTCTGGCAATAGGAATTTCTGTCGGAGCAGAGGTGATAATCGGGTTTTTGCAAAGTTTTCTCCATCTCGAGGAAATTTCAACCTGGCAGGACACCTCCCGTATAAATCCCGAGGATGTCTTATCAAGGGTTTACGGAACATTGAAACCGCTTAATCCGAATTTGTTTGGCGGCTATCTTGTATGCGGTTTTCCTGTTATTTTGGGTTCTGTTTTTTATTTTCTTAATAAAAAACATATTAAATCTGTTCTGTTAACGTCTATATTGGCTGTTTTGGGTATTTATACAATATTTCAGACCGGCTGTCGTGGCGCATATCTCGCATTGCTATTGATTTTGGGTTGTGCATTTTTGATTTCGGCAAAATTCTTCTGGAAAACATATAAAAAAATGTATATTGCAGTCATTACATCCGCTATAAGTTTGTTTTTTGCCGCAATAATTTGTGTAAGTTCAATCAGACACAGATTTTTGTCAATATTTGCAATGCGCAACGATTCATCTAATTCTTTCAGATTTAATGTGTATCATTCTTCTTTGGAAATGTTCAAGGATAACTGGCTTTTGGGTATCGGTGTAGGTAATAAGAATTTCAGGGAAATATACGGTTTGTATATGAAAACTGGCTTTGATGCCTTGAGTTCATATAACATTTACCTTGAAACTGCTGTTGAAAGCGGTATTTTTGCGCTCATTTCATTTTTGGGATTTTTGATAACGCTTTCTGTCAGAGCAGTTCAGTATATTCTCAAATCCTGTGATACTGAAAATGTCATATTTGTTTCTGCCGCAATTGTTTCAATTTGGGCAGTAATGTTTCACGGGCTTGTTGACACAATATTTTTCAGACCGCAGCTACAATTTATGTTTTGGACATTTGTTGCTGTAATTTCAACAGTTCTTCCCGCTCAGGACACTTATCAGCAGCAATAATTAAATCCGCCCATCGGGAATGTAAACGAATAGTTCATGCAAGGATAACAGTTAAAGAACATCCACGGGTTGCAGGCACTCATCATACCGAGTGTCCCGATAGTATTTGAAACAGGATTGCCGTAACCTGCGTACATATTAATCGTATTACCTATCGGGTTTCCGTGCCTTTGCATTTGGTATGCGATTTCGTTTCTGGTAATACCGTTTGCCATATTGCCGAACAGTCCCATTGTTGCATAATATGGACTCACTCCGTTTGAGCGCATTTCTCCGTATGACACCAGTGATGCCAGTCCGCAGTTGATATTGCTTAATATTCGCATATTGTCCGCAAAACTCATAGAAATCCTCTTTTATCCTATATATATAAAGTATATATAATTCGGGAAATTGTTATAATT
>CAMHMW010000083.1 GCA_946186335.1 uncultured Candidatus Melainabacteria bacterium | reverse complement strand
ACGGCGTGTTCTTCTGCTATACCAACATCAGTGTAATTTTTACCCAAAGATTCTCTGTATTTTTTATCAAACCAAAATACTCCCGGAGTTCCTGCATTGATAAGACAGGTTGCAGGATTTTCCTTAACCTTGTTTAATATAAAATCTTTTGTAATTGTTTCATAAGATTCAAAATCAAAAACAGGTGCATCGTCTTTTTTGTCTAATGTTCCTGGCATAATCCAGTGGAAAGCCTCTTTGTTTTCTTCCGCAACTGGAAGTCCCATTCCTTTCAGTGTATGGATATGAACAACAACCGGATGCGGAATGTCTTTTACCTTCTTGAATGTGTCAATTAAATCCGATACATTATTGCCGTTTTCAACATATAAATAATCAAACCCAAAAGCCTTAAACAAATTACATTCAGCCTGTCCGTTGGTTTCTCTGAGGGTTTTTAAGTTGTCATAAAGCCCTCCGTGGTTTTCTGCAATAGACATTTCGTTATCGTTAACGATAATTATAATATTTGAATTTAAAGCAGCAGCATTATCCAAACCTTCAAGAGCCTCTCCGCCCGAGAGTGAACCGTCACCGATAAGTGCGATTACGTTATAATTTTCACCCTTTAAATCACGGGCTTTTGCAACTCCTGTTGCAAGACTCACGGAGGTTGATGTGTGACCGACTTTAAAAAGGTCATATTCACTTTCTTCGGGGGCGGTGTAGCCCGTATATTTTTCATACATTTCAGGGTTTGTAAAGCCCTCTTTTCTGCCTGTCAAAATTTTATGGGGGTAACACTGGTGGGAAACGTCAAAAATTATTTTATCATCGGGACAATTAAATACATAATGAAGTGCTATTGTTGCTTCAACAATACCAAGATTAGGTCCCATGTGTCCGCCGGTTGTATTTACTTTTTTTATAATCAGTTCCCGTATTTCGCCTGCAAGCGAGTTCATTTCATCAACGGTTAGTGTTTTCAGGTCTTTCGGATAGTTTATCTTGTCTAAAATCATTATTTTCTCTCTTTCTTTTTACTATATTTTGCATGATACAATAATTTTTGATTGTATGGCAAGAACAGTTTTACAAAACTTATACATCATTTATTGTGAAGCAGGGGTATTCCGAATTTCCGTCAAAGGACTCACCCGCTTCACATACGGCATCATACAGAAGTTCATTAAGAGAGAGCGGATTGTTATTTTTCAAAATCATTGTTTTTGGAATGTTTTTTAATACATCAAACCCCTGTTCGCCGTTTCCTATATAGGAATCGATAGTGCAGGAAATTTTTCGTTTGTCGTCTTTGGGGTCTTTGTTTTTGTCCAGCAGTTCTTCATCGTTTATGTATATTTGCTGAATTTCATAGGTTTTATCCTTATCATTTCCTTTTCCGATAATCTTAACATTTTGAGAACACTGTATGAAGCGTGCATTCCCTCTGTCTTTAAGCATTCTGAATTTTGTCGCATTTTCAAAAACTTTTTTCAATTCTGCGATTGATAATTCCAATTTGCAAATAGGGGATGCCCCTTTGCAAATTACTCTGTCAATATCATATTTTGTAATGACATCACTTTCATCGAGTTTCAGAGAATACATTGTAAATCCCGTTGAATGAAATGCAATATCTGTTTTTCCGAGTTTTTTCATATAATCTGATATAAAAGTTCCCAAAGGACAAGGTTCGGAATATGTCTTTGTAAGATTTAAAAGCCTTTTTGCAATCGGTTGCATAAGTTTTGTTTTTTGTTCATATTTGGTAACAGGATTTTCAAGTTCGGGGATGAAATCCAAATCTTCCGCTATTATTTCTGTAATATCCGAAAAATCCTTATCACAGGTCATTTTGAACATCCCTCTTGCAAAAGAGAGAGGATAAAATATCTTATTTTCATAATCTGCGGGCTTTTTTGAGTGTTCGTGTCCGCCTATTATCAAATCAATTTCATAATTCTTGCCCATTGTTTTTGAATACTCTTTTAATTCTGTACTGTATGTAACCCAGTGATGGTTCAAAACGATTATTTTGTCATAGGGTTCGTTAACTGATGATATTAGTTTTTCATAAGCAGTTTTTTGTTCTTCAATGGTAAGTCCGAATTTTTTGGAGCAGGAGTTGTTTATACAAAACCCTGTTATCAGAAATTTCACTCCGTTTAATTCCGCAATTTTATATCGGGATACAAAATCTGCTTGGGAATTTGTTTTTTCATCATATAAATTTGAGCATACAAAATTTATCCCAGCATTTTGCATTGTTCTTACTGCAGATTTTAAATATTCAAAATCTGCTTTCTTAAATCCGAAATCGTTGTTGCCGAGGGTTAAAAATATTTGAGCCTGAGGTAAAAGTTCTTTAATTTTGAGATAAGAATTTACGGATAAGTCCTTATCATAAATTCCTTTAAATAAATCTCCTCCGTCTAATATCAAAAACGGATTTGCGTTATCTTTTTCAAAATTGTATATCCCGCTCAGCAACCTGCACAGATTTCGGCTTTCCTGATGAGAATCCGTCAGCGCATAAATATTTGTTTTCATAATAATAAAATATCAAAAATTAAGATTTTTGGCAAAACATCAAAAACTCTCGCAACTCTTTTTGTTTGTATTAGAATAATAAAAAAGGGGTATGAGTTAAGGTCATGACAATAATTAACGAAAATTTTACGGTTCACACAAAAGGAAACACCGATATTATTGATATAACACCGCAGATTAGAAATATCGTTTATAATCACGAATTGCAAAATGCGGTTGTATTTATTTATGCACAGGGAAGTACGGTTTCAATTACAAATATTGAATTTGAACCGGGTCTGCTTGTAGATTTACCTGAGGCATTAGACAGAATTGCACCGATTGATAAAAACTATCACCATGACGAAATGTGGCACGATGGCAACGGTTATGCTCATATCAGAGCATCTATTGTCGGAAATTCAACCCATGTGCCGTTAATTGACGGGGTGTTACAGTTGGGTCAATGGCAGCAGGTAATTCTTGTGGATTTTGATAACAAAGCCAGAGCAAGAAAAGTTCACGTTCAGATTATTTACTGATTATAATTAAATTCCTTGTTATTTTTTCATCAAGCGGCAATTCGTATTCTATAATATCTGTTATCTTTGCTTTGTATTTTTGCAGAATATTTTTAGCTTCTTCAATTTCATTTGGTGCTTTTCGTGATTTATAAGCAACAAAATATCCGTTTTCCTTTAGTTTTGGAAGTGCGTATGCACAGATGTTTTTTAAAGATGAAACCGCACGTGATGTAACAATATCAAACTTTTTATCAAGATTTTCAACCCGCATACAAACAGGATGTAAGTTTTTTAACCCCAAACCTTTACCGATAGTTTCAACCGCACGAATTTTCTTTCCAATACTGTCAAGTGCCGTCACCTCAATTTCAGGGTATTTAATTGCAATCGGAACTGACGGAAAACCGCCCCCCGTACCAATATCAAGGAGTTCAAATTTTGGGGTTTTGCAGTATTTTTCATAAAATTTTGAAAATGCAAGAGAATCAAATATATGTTTTTCCCACAAAAATTTTTCATCGTTTTTGGAGATTAAATTCACCTTAGAATTTTCTTCCAGAAACAGTTTCATATATTGTGCATAATTCTCTTTATTGTCCATATTTTTCCTGTAATTGTTTAAACTGCTCCTCAGATACTCTGCGTTTTATATCGTTTATGTGAGAATATATTTTGTCTAAATTATCTTTTGTGAAAGATTTTTCGGCAACTTTGTATGCCTTCATAAAAGCTTCATAAGCAAGGTCAAATTTTCTGCGTCTTAAATAAAATTCTCCGATTTCAACCGATGCTCCCGCAATATAAAACGGCTCATTCAGAATATTTGCATATTCCAAAGCCTTATTCATATATTCTACTGCTGTGGTGTCATTTTTTGCCGCAAAAATTTCTCCTAAATGCAAAGACGAATAATAAAGCCCGTTATAATTTTTTGATACTTTATCAATTTCAATACTGTCCATATAATATTTTATGGCGTGTTTTGTTGCACCTGCTTCATCGTATAACTCTGCAAGATTTGCCAGAGCCATTGAAAGACAGGGATTATTTTTCGGGTTCGAGTCAAGGTCAATACATTTTTTGTAATACATAACCGCTGTTCTCGGATCATCCCTTTCATCACTTGCCACCGCAAATTTGTAATATAATTCGGAAACAACAGTTTTATCCGTACTGACTTCAACAAGCGGAAGTGAATTTTTGTAATACGCATATTCATTATTTGAATTTGAGCAGAGTTTTGCAAGCGAAAGATTTATTTTTATCCTCAATTCGTTTGGTAAATCGTGAGTTTTTTCAAGTTCTGACAATAAAAATTTCGCATTGTCATGTTTATACATAACATAATAAAGGTTTGCAATTTCGAGTTTCATTTCCGCAACTTTTACCGGATTTGCCGCATTAACGTAAAAGTCTTGCGCCTGAGTATAACATTCAAGGGCCTCATACCAGTCTGACAGGTTTTGATATGCTTTCCCGAGTCTTATATAAATAGTAGGCAAAAACGTATAAAAATCGTCATCCTTATTTTTTGTGAGTGCCTGCTGATAAAGCATTATAACCCGTTTGTAATTATAATTTTGTTCTTCTCTTTTTGCGGCATTCATAATCTGAGCAAGTGTCATACTTAAACTTGCCTGCTCGAGTTTATTATCCATTGTGCTTGTGTGTATAAAATCTTTAATTGAATCCGCAATATTATCCAAAATTGCCTCATCTTCCACAATAAAGCTGATTTTGTTCAGTTTTTCTTCTTTCGTTTCTTCTTCCTGAACAACAAGAGGTTCGGGGACAGTTTGTTCCGCTTGTATCGGTTCCTGAGTTACCATCGGCTCAACTTCAATTTCTTTAACCTGACTTAACAGCGGTTTTTTCGGGATGAACAGACTGTGATATTCAATTTCATTCCGCATTGTCTGACGTGAAAGCATCAAATCACGCTCGAGCGGTTTTAGCGGAAGTTGGGTGTTATACAAATCAACGCACGCACTGTGAAGTTTAATTCTCACATTATCGGGAATCTGGTTTTCTATAATATCTCTGAAATAATCTTTCAGATACAGGCATTCTCCGACTTTTGTAAGAATTGAATATCTGACGAAAAATTCTGCTCTGCCCTCATCGTAAAGGTGCAGGTATTTTAAAAGTTTTATGTGAATAGGTATTCTCATAACCGTCAGAAGTCTGAAAAGATGGATACTGACGGGATCAACCAGTTCTAACGCCTCTCTTATCACATATTCGGGAAATGTCATATAACTTTTTGAATACTGCTCAAGAAATTTTGCAGGGTTAAGCATCCTCAGCATCATAATATTTATCGCAAGGACAACCGTATTATAATAGCCTTTTGAAAGTTTGTACATTTCATTTGACAAAACACCGATTTGTTTTATCCCCTGAGATTTTAAAAGTTTTTCAAAAAGTTTTTGGGAAAGTGCGAGTATAGTAACATTTTCGTGCTGAATATCCGCAAAATCTTCCGAAACAAACGCTTTTGAAACTATAACAATTTTTATATTTGTGTAATTTGAAAGATGTTTTATAAAGTCAATAATTGCGGGACGGTTTTCTTTCATTACGGACTGAAAAGAGTCTATTACCACAAGTATCGGTTTATTTACCGTTGAAAAATATGAATTAATTTTCTGGTTAAAATTTTCAACTTTAATTTTCGGAGGGATAATTTTCCCTTCCAGTGTATATTTTTTAAAACTTTCAAAAAAACTCAACAACATATCATCAAGAATTGTTGTTTCAAAACAGGTATAATTTAAAACCAAAACATCAGGTGCGACATTATCCGTCACAAAATTTACTATCTGGGTTTTACCGCTTCCCCGAAACCCATTAAGCAAAAGGAGTTTGTTTTCACCCATTAAAAAGTCGCAGATTTGCGTTATTTGTTTTTCGTTATTTTCAAGCAGACAGGGGTCAACAGGACATTCTTTCGGAATATCTTTTATGGCTATGGGCTTTTCTATAAAAATGTTTTCCATAATTTATCAGTTAACTCTGTTTCTGCCTGTTTCTTTTGCATTATATAATCTTTTGTCGGCGGTTTCAATAAGTTCTGACGGGGTTACACCGTCATAACCGTATGAAGCAACCCCAAGACTTATTGTAACATTACTTTCTCTGCCGCCGCTGAGTTTACATTTTTTCTCTGAAACCAACTTACAAAGTTTGTTCGCAAGATTTACGGCTTCTTCATAAGTTGTACTCGGGAGAATTATACTCATTTCTTCCCCGCCGTAGCGGCATACTATATCGGACATACGGACATTACGTTTAAGAATGAATGCAACCTGTCTTAAAACAGCATCCCCCGATTGGTGTCCGAAAGTATCGTTGAATTTTTTGAAAAAGTCTATATCAATTATAATCAGTGACAAGGGTAATTTATAACGCTTTGCGTGTGATACGAAGTTGGCAAGCTGCTCCTGAAAATATCTGTGATTGTACAATTCCGTTAAACCGTCTGTTGTGGCAAGTTTATACTGCTGGTCAAAATCTCTTGATTTAATAAGGTATTTTATAATAACGGCAACTATAAATCCGAACAGACAGAATATCATCGGAACAATAATTTCAAACCACATATTTTTCGTCTGCATTGCAAAATACACAAACATAACATATATTGAATAAATCGTAAATCCCAAACCTGATGCTATCGCAATTGACTGAATTTTAAAAACACAATAAATAATCAGAGCGGCAAGCAGTAATCCGATTATTATATTCACAGGTGCCGGAACTTTCTGAATTGCACTTCCGTCTAATAAGTTGTTTACGTATGTTGCCTGTACCTCAACCCCCGGATAAACCTTGTCTATGGGGACTGTTTTTATATCAAATAAACTTGCGGCTGTTGCTCCGAAATATACGATTTTACCGTTGAAATCGTAGTCAAATTCTTCTCCGTTTTCCACAGCTTTAAGAAGTTTATACATCGGTATATTTTCAAATGTGCCTGCAGGTCCGTACCAGTTAAGGGTAACACTGCCTGTTTTATCGGGTTTTACAAAGAGATTTTCGTTATGTCGTTTCCCTATCAAATAACCCAGTTGAGGATATAATTTTCCCTGATATTTAAGATAGAGAGGCATTTGTCTTAATACGCCGTCATCTGAGCGTGAAACATTTATCATCCCGATATTTGATGTTGCTTCAATTATTCCTTCAAGAATTGCTCTGCAGTTTGTATATTCTATAACATCCGGAGTATTGTTTTCCACATAATTTCTCGGCACAGTAAGTGATAATTTTTTAGGCAGTTTCGGCGGAGTTCTCAAATCATTGGGCTGATCATCAAGATTCATTGCCGTATATACGTTATCGTATTTTTTAAAAATATTTATCAATGTTTCATCAGCAGAATTTTCGCTTTTCATTGATTTTACAAACATAATATCAAAGGCAATACTTTTTGGATTTTGAGCCTCAATATAGTCAACCATTTTGGCATAAACATCACGGCGCAAAGGCCATTCGCCATAATGATCCAGAATATATTCATAACTTGCATCATCTACCGCAACTATATTATGCTTGCGCACACCCGAGTTTGTCAGAACTTTTTGACGTATGTCAAAAGTACTGTTTTCCATAGATGTGATGAACGATATAAAACTTCCGCTCCTAATACTTATCAGCAAAAATATTACGAAAACGGAAGCCCATAAAAAATATAATATTTTCTTTAACATAAATCCAACCTTTGTTAATCTGTGTCATTAGTATAGTTTAACATAATTGAATTGACAAGAATATTTCT
>CAMHMW010000082.1 GCA_946186335.1 uncultured Candidatus Melainabacteria bacterium | reverse complement strand
AGAAGGGTTTTTGGATGAGATAATTCCTGTTAAGTATTATCTGGAAGTTTCATCCCCCGGATTAGAGCGCAAGTTCAAATCAGAAAAAGAGTTCATAATCTTCAAGGGCAAACGCATAAGTATAAAACTTAAAGAGCCGTTAGAGGGTGAAACAGAAAAAATCTTTAAGGGTGAACTTGTTGACTATGACACAAATGAGGGACTGACATTTTTCCGCTTTGAAGACGGAGTGGAACTGAAAATCCCGAAAGAAAACATACACTCTGCGAAGTTGTATATTGATTAAAGATGTTAGGACGATAAGACATTAAGTTTTTTTGTCATTCAGAGGGCAAAGCCCGAAGAATCTAATAAAAGGAAACTATGGAAAAACAAGGCTATGTATATATTCTAACGAATTACAATAATACAACATTATATACCGGTGTAACTTCAAATCTCGTAAAAAGAATATGGGAACATAAAAACGAAGTTGTGGAAGGGTTTAGTAAAAAATATAAACTATGTAAACTGGTATATTATGAAATTTCCGATAGTATAGAAACAGCAATAAACAGAGAAAAATTTATAAAAGGAAAATCAAGACAATATAAGATAAATTTAATAGAGGAAAATAATAAACAATGGAAAGATTTATATAATGAAATAATACAAAAGAATTTACGGCAAAATTTCTTAGATTCCACGCCGAGGTTTATATTGAACGGCATCGTTTAGATTTATACTTCTGCTCAACTTGGCTCTGAATGACGAAGAAATTTTGCAACATAAATAAAGGATTAAAAACAAAACGAAAGGAAAATAAACACATGATTAAAATTGGAGCAGGAAACTTAAACGAAGTTTTCGAAGAACTGGAAAGAGAAAAAGGCATCTCAAAAGAAGTTGTAATATCTTCTTTGTGTGATGCTATGGTAGCGGCTTACAAAAAACATTTAAGAATTAAAGAAATTGAAAATGTTGAAGCATATCTGGATGAACAGTCAGGCGAAATCGGTATTTTTAAAGGTAAAACCGTTGTAGAAAAAGTTGAAGACCCTGATAATGAAATTTCACTTGCTGAAGCAAAAGAAATTGACGAAGATGTTGAACTCGGTGATGAAGTTAAACTTGAAGTAACTCCCGAACAATTCGGAAGAATTGCGGCTCAGGCTGCTAATCAGGTTCTGACACAGCGTATCAGAGAGGCTGAAAGAAATTTGGTTCTGAACGAATTTTTGGATAAAAAAGGAACACTTATCACCGGTATTATCCAAAAAGTTGACGAAAGACGCAATGTAATCGTAAACATCGGCAAAACCGATGCAATTATGCCGAGAAAAGAACAAATCCCCGGAGAATACTACAAACCCGGAAACAGAATCAGAGTATTTGTCCTGAATGTTAAAGAAACAACAAGATTGCCGCAGGTTATCGTTTCTCACGGTCATGCCGAAATCGTAAGAGAATTGTTTGAACTTGAAGTTCCTGAAATTGAAGACGGAATTGTAGAAATTAAATCAATTTCTCGTGAGGCAGGTTACAGAACAAAAATTGCCGTATGGTCAAACGACCCTGAGGTTGATTCTGTCGGAGCATGTATCGGACCTCGCGGAAGCCGTATTCAGACGATTGTTTCGGAACTTAAAAACGAAAAAATTGATATCGTAAGATATTCTGAAGACCCGGTTGAATACATTGTAAACGCACTTTCACCTGCAAGAGTTGTATCTGTTGACATTATGGCTGATGATGAGTTCGCACATGAAGCGTTAGTGGTTGTTCCGGATGACCAGTTGTCACTTGCTATCGGTCGTGAAGGTCAAAACGTAAGACTTGCTCACAAACTGACAAACTGGAAGATTGATATTAAATCGGTTTCACAAATGGAGCAGGCTGAAAATTCTGATGTTCAGAACTATGAATATGAAGAAGAACCTGCTGAAAACTCTGTTGAAGATGTTGTTGATCCCGATGAACTTCAGGAAGAAATTGAAGAAGAAATGAATCAACAGGCAGTTGACGAAGAAGATTTGGCAGAAGAAGTCACAGAAGAAACAGAAGAAACCGAAGAAGAATAACGGTTAAAAAATACAACAAGCGGGGTGTAAATTTTACACTCCGCTTGTTTTTTGTCTGGTTTTAACCCGACAAAAATTTTTCTCGGACAGAAGTAGGGTGGGCAAAATGAAATGTGCCCACCATTATAATTTTGGTGGGTACGCTTACGCTTTACCCACCCTACATTACTTGCCCAACAAACTCAAAAACCGCTAAACCAAACCCTCTTTCAATGCTTTGACGGCGGCCTGTGTGCGGTCATCGACCACAAGTTTTTGGATAATGTTACAAACATGCGCTTTTGCGGTATGGGATGATATTGTGAGTTCTTCGGCGATTTCGTTATTCGATTTGCCGTCCACCACAAGTTTCAACACTTCATATTCTCTTTGGGTAAGGTTTGCGTGCTGCTTACGAAACATTGCCCGTGACATCTTCATCTGCGGCACAACGGTTGAACTCTTATCCCGCAAAATTGGTACAGCCAGAGGGTCTATCCACATTGCACCGTCTTTTATGGTTTTTATTATCATCTTTAATATGTCCGTATTAATATCTTTCATAACATAGGCACAAGCCCCCGCCTGCAAGGATTCTAATACCTCATTTTCGCTCAGGTGAGATGTCAGCATTATAATTTTTGCTCCGGAATTTAGTTCCAGAATTTTTTTTGTGGCTTCAATTCCGCTTATATCGGGCAGTCCGATATCCATAAGGGTTACATCGGGATGATTTTTCTTAAATTTTTCTATCGCCTCATTTCCGTTTTCGGCTTCCGAGGTTACTTCTAACCCGTCCTGTTTTTCAAACAGAGATTTAAGCCCGACACGCATCAGTTTGTAATCCTCTACAAGTAATAATTTTATAGGCATAATAAACTCCTTACAGAGATATTATATTTTTAAGTTTTTCTTTCGTAATTCTGCCGTTGTTATCAGATAGGGATATTATTTTTTTATTTAAATGTTTAAGGGGAATATGTATAATAACAGATAGCAGGATGGGCAAAGCGAAAGCGTACCCGCTTCCAAATTGCAGGTTGGAGACTTGCTTCGACAAAAAATTTACCCCTTAAAATTTTTCACGGACAAATGCCTGTTTAATATATGAGGGTTCGTATTCTCCGAGTTTTTCGGTCGGAATATCAGATGTTTTAAAATCAAGATTTGCTCCGTCAGTATCGCCAAGACGTGCTTTTGCCCAGCCGCGTTCCGCATATAATGACTGTAATTCTTTCGCAAAAGTCTGCTGATTTTCGTCCGCATATTGTATCAATTCATCATAAGAGTCAATCGCTCTTTGGTATTGCTGCATAAGATACAACATATACGCTCTGTCACATGAAATATAAAACTGATTTTTGGTATCTTTTGCTTTTAAAGAAGCAAGTAATTCGTCATATTCCTGCAAAATAGACTCAATAATGCTATTCTCAATTTTGAAAATGGATTTTACCCAAAGCATCTGTGATTTTTGGAGAACAGACATTCTTTTCTTTGAAAGATATTTGTCGAAAGCATCAACTGCTTCCTGTGAAGATGCAACTTTCTTTTTAACAAGTAAAAGGTTTTCAAATCTGACATAATCACGTTTTGTAAATCTTCTGCCGGAAAGTTCTATTGCCTTGACATAATCATCGAGAGATTTGTCATAATCTCTCATCATAAAATGTGCAGCTGCACGCATATCATATATTTTTGCGCTTTTGGGGTATATTGCGTTGTAGATGTTTGAAAGTGTAACCGCATGTTTATATCCGTTGTGTTTTGGTGTCAGACAGTGTTTAATCCCGAATGATAACAAAAATGTCGGTGCAAAAAATATTATTAAAGCCAAAACTGTTAATATAATTTTTGACCTGAACAAAGCGACAAATTCTGCCGACTTTCTTTTTGAAACCGGCGGTTCAAATTCAACAAGCCTGTATGCACCGTAATTTTTTAACAGAAAATCTTTGTATATTGTTGCACAATAATAACGTACACCCGCAAGCATTCCAATCCATAGTGCAGCAAAAAATAACAATCCCCAAATAGAATATTTTACGTGAATAAAAATAATATACAGAAGAACTGTTATTAAAAAATTCGCAAGTTTTAATTTTTTATCCAGTCCGAAACGAAATTCCAGTGCTTTTCCGACCTGAGATTTTGAGAAATCAACATTATAAAGATTTCCCGTCTTTTTAACCGGCGAAAAATTACGAAAGACCGAATTTCCCTCTTTGTCTTTATAATAAAGTAACGGATTACTTAAGATTTTAATATACTTTTTAAACATAACCTTATATCAGTTTAGCGTAAAACCAAATCTTTTTCAAAATTGTAAACTTCGGTTGATATATTGAGATTTTCTTTTATGTCAATAACATCAAGCCCTTTAAAGTTGTAAATTACATTAATTTTTTCGGGATTATTTTCGTATTCTTTTGCAAGAATTGCACCCAAAATCGCCTCACAATGTGACATAGGCATCATATTAGATGGCAGGTCATTAAACCCCCATTCATATTTTAATGCCTGCTGTAAAAATTTACAGTCAGCTGGAGAACGGTCTTTGTAGCACGAATTGAGATGCAGGCTTTGTCTTGTCATATAAATATCAAACCGTGTTACCTTAATTCCGCGTTCAACAAGTTCGTTTAAATAATCAGAACCTCTGTTTGAATGTCTTTGAGTCCAGTTGTCCCTGTTTGGCATATTTTCGTTTGTCGCAACAAGCTGGTAAGGTTTGGACAAAATTCGCCATTTTCCCTCCAGCATAGTTTTATCAGGGGGTACTGAAACACATATTTTTGAGTTTTTAAGCGAGGAAAAATTTTCAAAAAAGAAAATTACATCACTCATTTTGTAAAGTTTATCAATTAAGATAATTTTGTTGTCCTCATCAATTACCGCAACGCCCGAATCCATACTTGAGCCCGCCGCAAGCGATAATCCTATGTAGTAATTCACCTAAATTACTCCTCCATTAATTTTGTTGTAATCAAAGGTCCGTCATCTGTTGCAATTACCGTATGTTCAAAGTGTGCAGACGGTTTTCCGTCTTTTGTGCTGACTGTCCACTGGTCATCTGCCACAACAACATCATCACAGCCGAGATTTAACATCGGTTCTATTGCAATTGCCGTGTTTGCTTTTATAAGGGTTTTATCACCTACGCTGTAATTAAACAGAAACGGGTCTTCGTGCATTTGATGTCCGACACCGTGTCCGCCGTATTGTCTTACAATTCCGTAACCTTCACGAACGGCAACTGCTTCAATTGCTTTTGAAATATCATCCAAGACATTTCCGGGTTTCATTTGTTCAATTCCAGCATATAAAGATTCTTCGGTAACTTTCATCAATTTATCAACTTCAGGTGAAACCTTGCCGACACGATATGACCATGCACTGTCGCCTACCATTCCGCCATAAGTTGCCCCAACATCAATAGCAATAATATCGCCCTCTTTTAATATGACATTTTCGTTAGGTATTCCATGGACTACCTGTTCGTTAATTGATGTGCAAATACTTGCGGGAAAACCGTTATATCCCAAAAACGTAGGAATAGCACGATTTTCTTTGATTATTTTCATTGCAATATTATCGAGTTCTTTTGTGGAAATACCGGGTTCAACAACTTCTTTCATCTTTTGATGAACCAAAGCCACGATATGACCTGCGTGGCGCATTCTTTTAATTTCTTCTCTTGATTTTTTGTTTATCATAATTTTGTCCTCTGTCCTGATTTTAGCACAAAATACAACTGATGGGCAAAGGGGAGAAAAACTTAACAACAAAAAAGACCACCCTTATTTAAGAGTGGTCTTTTTTCGTATTTTTAAGTCAATTATTCAACTTCGATTGCACCAACAGGGCAAGCATCTGCTGCTTCTTTTACAGAATCAATGTTATCAGCCACAGCTGAATCATTAACTACTGCTTTGTCTTCAACTGAAAATACAGCGTCGCAGATAGATTCGCAAGCGCCGCATGCAATACAACTGTCATTAACTTTAACTGCCATTTTATTTTCTCCTTATTTTACATTTTGTGAGCAACCTCACAAAAGAATTATATAATAAAAAATTTACATTGTCTATATATGTGCCAAGGTACAATTTTACAACCAGTCTTTTATGAAATTCACAATGTTGTCAAAACCAAGCATTTCGCCTAAATTTCCGCCTGACGGTAAGGTCTTTGAATAAACTATTACAGGAACCTTCTCTCTTGTGTGGTCTGTTCCTTCTACACAAGGGTCGCACCCGTGGTCTGCCGTAATTATTAACAGGTCATCTTCTTTCATTGCATCAATTATTGGTTTAACATAGGTATCAATTTCTTCTATCGCCGCGCCGTAGCCCTTCGGGTCATTTCTGTGACCGTAGAGCATATCGGTATCCACAAGGTTTGTGAAGATAATTTCGGTATCTTTGTACGATTTTCCTTTTTCATAAGCAATATCTTCAAGCGGCAATTCTTCTTTTACGGCTTTTAATGTCAATTCAAGCCCCTCTTTATTTGAACCCGTATGAATTGCGTGGGTTATGCCCGCTTTTGAGAATATATCTTCAATTTTTCCGATAGCAATAACTTTTCCGCCCTCATTTTTTATATCGTCAAGGTATGTGTGTTTCGGAACCATTGAAAAATCACGTCTGTCTTTGGAAATTCTTTTGGGTTTTCCGTCAATGATTTTATATGGACGAGCAATTACTCTTGCAACATTGTAATCCCCCTCATCCAAAAGTTCTCTGGCTATTTTACACCAGTCGTAAAGTGTTTCAAGCGGAATCATATCGGTATCCAGTGCAATCTGAAACACGCTGTCAGCAGATGTATAAACTATCGGAAATTTAGTCGAGTGGTGTTCTTCATTAAGTTTTTCAATAATAGCCGTACCGCTGGCGGGAATATTTGCCAAAACACCGCCGCAATTTGTCTTTTCAATAAATTTTTCAATAAGTTCCTGCGGAAACCCCTCAGGATATGTTGAAAACGGTCTTTCGGAAACCAGACCCATAATTTCCCAATGTCCGGTTGTTGTATCTTTTCCTTTTGATTTTTCAACAAGAGTTGCAACCGTACCTGTCGGGTTATCGACTTTTTTAATTCCTTTAAAATCTCCCAAAAGTCCAAGTCCCATTTCTTCCATATTCGGAACTTTTAAACCGTTATTAAAATTCGCTACGTGCCACAGTGTATTGCATTCGGGGATATCGCCAAAATCACGGCAGTCATCCATTGCACCGATTCCCATGGAATCTATAACCATTACAATTGCTCTTGTCATACTCTTTTATCTCCTTATGACAGTGTATTTTAACACATTTTAGAAGGAATGTAAAATATATGGAAAATTTATGAAAGTCTGTTAAGTCTATAAGTTGGATAAGTCCAAAACGGTTTATAAGTCGTGGTTTAAAACGTAAGTTTGGCTTTCAGCCCGACAAATAACCCCTCTCCCTATCCCTCCCCCACAAGGGGGGGGGAGGGAATTAATGCAGGTCGGCGTTGTCACGCCGGCAAAAATGTAATAGTAGGGTGGGCAAAGCGAAAGCGTGCCCACCACAAAATTGCAGGTTGGGCATAACTGCCCAACTAAACCATACAGATTTTACTTTTTGCAAATCTTCTAATGACAAAACCGTAAAGAACTTAACGACATATCGTCTTATAGACTTATCCGACTTTTATTCATAGGTCGGGGGTTAAAACCTGTCAAAGCACAAAACAAAAAAAGCGACTCTTTTTAAGAGCCGCTTTTTATTCGTTATATACTTCTTAGAAAGTTCCTGCGGGTTTCTTTTGAGGAGTTGCTCCCGGAATTGATTGCCAGTTGGCAGCCATGATTTTCTTGAATGATTTCAAAGCGGTATCTTCAAGTTCACCCAATTCATCAGCTTCCATAATCAATTCTCTTAAAGGTAAC
>CAMHMW010000081.1 GCA_946186335.1 uncultured Candidatus Melainabacteria bacterium | reverse complement strand
GGATTTATGGAAGTTGAAACACCTATGCTTCATCCGCAGGCAGGGGGTGCTAACGCAAGACCGTTTATCACTCACCATAACACTCTTGATATGGATATGTATCTGAGAATTGCGCCGGAATTATACCTCAAACGACTTATGGTAGGCGGCGTGAGTGAAAAGATTTTTGAAATTAACAGAAGTTTCAGAAACGAAGGTATTGATACCCGCCATAACCCCGAATTTACAATGATGGAATTATATCAGGCTTATGTTGACTATAACGATATGATGACATTAACCGAAAATCTTGTTGCTTATGTTGCACAGGAAGTTCTGGGAACTACAAAAATACAGTACGGAGAAAACGAAATAGACTTGACTCCTCCGTGGGACAGAAAGACTATGCTCGGTGCGGTTGAAGAAGCAACGGGAATTGACTTTAATACAATTGAAACGGTTGAAGAAGCAAAAGAAAAAGCAAAATCAGTTCACGTTGATGCTGATGACTGCGATAACTGGGGTCAGGTTGTTGAACGTGTATTTGAAGAAAAGATTGAGGGTTCTTTAATTCAGCCGATACACATTTACGATTATCCCCGTGATATATCACCGCTGGCAAAAGTTCACAGAAATAACCCAAGATTAACCGAACGTTTTGAAACAAGAGTAAACGGATGGGAAATTTCAAACGCATTTTCGGAACTCACAGACCCGATAGACCAGAGGGCAAGATTTGAGGCTCAGATGGAAGCAAAAGCGGCAGGGGATGAAGAAGCAATGCCGATAGATGAAGACTATATCTGTGCATTAGAACACGGTGTTCCTCCTATGGGCGGTCTGGGACTCGGTATTGACAGACTTATCATGTTATTAACAAATTCTCCGTCAATACGTGATGTTATAGCATTCCCGACATTAAAAAAACTTGATAAATAGTTATTGTTTAAAAGGTAACCATATCTTTTGTAAAATTGTATATAGTTACCTTTTTTAATGGCAAAAAATTTTTTAGGGGTTTATATAAAAGTATGTTAGTTCAGTTTGAAACTTATAATCTAAACTTTGGCACAAAATACCCGAAAATTTCAAAACAGGATTTGAGGGAATGTTTACACGCGGGTTGGACATATAAACAAATTGCCGAAAAATTCGGAATTTCCGTTGAAGCGGTCAGCCGCTCATTGAATTGGTACGGGTTGAAATCACGAAGAACGTTAGAAAGAGAACAAAATATTAAAAACGTTATGAACCTTGCAAATCAGGGTTATTCAAAAAAGGGAATTAGAGTCGAACTCGGAATTAACACGGATATAATAAACAGAATTTTAAGTAAATACTCAAAACCCGGAACAAAAAACGACCCCGTTCTTGAAGAGGTTGCAAGAAAATTAAACCTTACATCCGAAGATTTGAAAAAATACCTGAAATAATATTATTGAGATTATTCTGACAAGATTCTAAACAGAATAAAATTAAATATTTTTACCCCAGCAAAAAATATTTTTACGGGTTTTAAAAAGAAAAAGACAGAAAGGACCCCTAAATGGACATTAGAGTAAACAGTTACAGCCCCCAATTTCAGGCAGCAATATTTTTAAGAGATTCAAGAATACATAAATTTTCAAAACAGGCATACCGCTACGCTTATGAGCAAACAGAAGAAGCGACAAAAGCAATCAACAGCATGGACAAATCAACAATGGTTGTTTTAAGTTTCGCAGAAAAAGACGGTAAAAATTATATGGTTGCTCGCAACCCCAAAACAAGAGTTCAGGAATTTCTTGAAATTGAAAATCCAAACCACGTTGAATTTAAAGACAGGTTTGCATACTTTGAAATATTAAATAATCTCGCAAATCTTACAAGAGAAAGTTCAAAAAAATTCTGGGGCATCGTTAAATAAACGCAAAATAAAAAAGACCTTCAAAACGAAGGTCTTTTTTTATTACTTACTGATTATCAATGACAAAGTGCCAAAAGAACTCCCGCCGCAACGGCAGAACCGATTACACCAGCGACATTCGGCCCCATAGCGTGCATTAACAGATAGTTTTGTGAATTAAATTCCAAACCTACCTTATTAGATACACGGGCAGCCATAGGAACGGCAGAAACTCCGGCAGAACCGATTAACGGGTTAATCAGTTTAGGTTCTCTGCCTGCAATTTTTGCAGAAATAATTTCGCACAGGTTCATAAGTTTTGCCATTAAAACACCGCCTGCTGTCGCAAACGAGAATGCTATAATACCCAAAACAAGGATGAACAATGTCTGAACTGTCAGGAATTGTTCAGCCGAAAGTTTTGAACCGACTGACAAACCAAGCATAATTGTAACAATATTAATTAACGCATTTTGCATTGTGTCCGATAATCTGTCCACAACACCACATTCTTTACACAAGTTACCGAATGTGAGCATACCAACCAGAGGACAAGCATCCGGAAGGAAAATTATACATAAACCCAATACAACTAACGGGAATACGATTTTCTCTCTTTTTGATACCGAACGCAACTGTTCCATCTGAATAACACGTTCCTCTTTTGTAGTTAACGCTTTCATAATCGGAGGCTGAATTACAGGAACAAGCGCCATATATGAATATGCGGCAACCGCAATTGCACCAAGCAATTCGGGGGCAAGTTTTGATGTTACAAATATTGATGTCGGACCGTCAGCACCGCCGATAATACCGATAGCACCAGCCTGCGGTAATGTAAATCCAAAACAGCAGAGTGCCAAAAGTAAAGCTCCAAAGATACCGAATTGTGCGGCACCTCCTAAAAGTGCAGTTTTCGGGTTAGCAATCAACGGACCGAAATCCGTCATTGCACCGACACCCATAAAAATTATCAACGGGAAAAGTCCTTTATGAATACCTGCTTCATAAATTATTCCCAAAAACCCGTTAGGTTCTGCTATTCCTGCTAACGGAATGTTTGACAACAAACCACCAAACGCAATCGGAACAAGCAGCAACGGTTCGTATTGTTTTTTAATTCCAAGCCATAATAAAAACAAACAAATCAACAGCATTATCGGGTGTCCGAACTGATGCAGGAATTGTTCCGCAAAATTTGTTATGGCAGGGTCAGCCTTATCTATCATATTATAGATACCTGTGGAGTGCCACAGTTCTATTAAACCTTCTTTTAATATCATCTGCGCCCCCTATCCGACAGTTACCAATACCTGACCTGTCTGAACTTTGTTTCCGACCTCAATTTCAACGGATTTAACGGTTCCGCCGACAGGTGATTTAATTTCTGTTTCCATCTTCATAGCCTCAACAACAGCGATAACATCGCCTTCTGCTATTGTATCGCCTTCTGAAACCAAAACTTTTAACACGTTACCAGGTAAAGCCGCTTTAATCGGGGTACCTTCGCCCGAACCGGTTGATTTGGCTTCAATACCGTCTTTTACGGATACATCATAAAGTTTACCGTTAACGGTTGCCTTTCCGCCTTCCAATGCAACAGCATATTTCTTGCCGTTAACAGTTACCGTATAACCGTTTGAAGCACCGGAAGATGCCACAGGAGCATCCGCTTTTGCTTCATTCTTGCGAACACCGATTGTACCTTTTCCCTGAAGGAATAAGATCCCTTTTTCCTTACAAGCCGCCGAAATAAACAGATTTTCATCATTAACGGGCAAACCTGCTTCTTCAAGTCGTTTCTGAGCAACTGCAAGCCCTTTGTTCGGGTCTTTGTCGTTCAGGTCAACAACGGTTTCTGTTGTCGGCTGCAACTCAAGTTGTTCAGCTGCAATTTTAACGATTTCGGCATCCGGTTCGCAAGGCGTTTTACCAAAATATCCGAGAACCATTTTACCGTAACCTTCTGCAATTTTCTTCCATTTGCCAAACATTACGTTATTAAATGCCTGTTGGAAATAGAATTGAGAAACAGGAGTAACAGATGTTCCGAAACCGCCTTTTTCAACAACTTCTTTCATTGCTGCAACAACCTCGGGATATTTACTCATCAAATTGTTATCTCTTAACATTTGAGTATTAGCGGTTAAAGCACCACCGGGCAGGGGTGACTGAATAATCTGAGGATTAACAGCCAAAGCCTCAGGCGGCAAGAAATAATCCTTCATACATTCTTTGAAAATTTCTTCCGTTTCAAGAATTTTTTCAACATCAATACCCAAATCATATTCTGTGCCTTTGAGTGCATGCCACATAGAAACGATGTCAGGCTGAGCTGTTCCGCCCGATACGGGTTTCATTGAAAGGTCAATACAATTTGCTCCGCCTTCCAATGCTGCAAGGTATGCTGACAAGCCGGTTCCCGCTGTTTCGTGAGAATGGAAACGAATATCAGCATCAGGACCTAAAATTTCTCTTGTTCTTTTTACTGTTTCAAACACTTTATGCGGTGCTGATGTTCCGGAAGCATCCTTAAATGCCAGAGAGTCAAACTCAATACCCGCATCAAGAATTGAACGAAGCACTCTTTCATAGAATGCAACATCATGCGCACCTTCGCAGCCGATTGGCAATTCCATCATGGTAATCGTAACTTCGTGTCTTAAACCGTGTTTTTTAATACACTGACTTGAATATAAAAGGTTATTTACATCATTAAGTGCATCAAAGTTACGAACGGTAGTAACACCGTGTTTTTTAAACATTTTTGCGTGTAAATCAATAACATCTCTGGGTTGAGAATCCAAACCTACGACATTAACCCCTCTTGAAAGAGATTGAAGGTTAATATCAGGACCGACAGCTTCTCTGATTTTATCCATTGTTTCAAAAGCATTTTCGTTGCAATAGAAAATCGGAGATTGAAATCTTGCTCCGCCTGCAACTTCAAAGTGCTTTATACCTGCTTCAACGGCAGATTTTAGTGCGGGAAGAAAGTCGTCAACAAAAACTCTCGCCCCGTAGACCGACTGGAAACCATCTCTGAATGAGGTATCCATGACTTTAATAAGTTTTTTGCTCATATATCTATCCTTTCATATTAGTTCTTTTGATAATTATTTATTCGCTTTTCTTGCCATAATCGCGGCAATTGCAACAGCAATGGCTTCGTCAACATTTGATGAAACCTTCTTAGCGGCAGTTTTTACATCTTCCACGGCTTCGGGGAAAATTTTATTAAGCCACAATACAATTTTGGACATTACCATCATTGAGAATATCAAAATTGTTAAAAAGCAGAGGACAAACCCCATGCCCATAACGAGTAATATCAACCCGTTTTCTAACATTCCGTTGTTCATAATATATCTCCTATTGTAAGTACAAATTCTTTATTATCCTTTTGCAAAACGAGTTCACCCCTGTCATTTACAGATTTTGCAAGCCCGTTTTTTATTTCGTTAAATACCTGAATATTTAACTCTTTATCAAGAAAACAGTTTTTGGAAATGTAAGCATGCTTAATCATTTCAAAACCGTTTTCCAAAAATCTTTCATAATTTGAGAAAAATTCATTCACAAGTTCTTTTCTGAACGCATCGGCATCAATATCTTTACCTGTTTCAATATTTAAAGCCGTTGCAATTTTGTCGGGAATACCATCAATATCAGATTGTTTTGCATTCAAGTTCACCCCGATACCAAGAACAATACCCTTAAAAATTCCGCCTTGGACAACTGATTCAGAGAGTATCCCTGCTATTTTTTTGCCGTTAATTAAAACGTCATTCGGCCATTTAATTTGAGCTTCAAGCCCGTACCTTTCAATAACATTTGAAAGACAAACGGACAAATACTGAGTTAGATTCGGAAAAACATCCTTATAGTTATCAGAGGGTTTCAGAACAAATGACATGAAAAGATTCCCTTCGCCCAAATCAACCCATTTTCTGCTCAGGCGTCCCCGTCCTGATGTCTGACGAAGAGCATAGACAACAGTTTTATCTTCAAAGTTATCTATGTTCAACTTTGCATAGTTATTCGTAGAATTTATCTCCTCAAGTCTTACTTCTCTCATTTTTCCTCAAATTAAAATTTACCGATTATTTTTATTATATAACAAACAAGGAGGGGGCAACTAATTAATAATAAAAAAAAGACTGACGGAATTTCCGCCAGTCTTTTTTTACGTTATATTTTTACCACAAATAATATGAAAAATTGCTTAAAAACGGATTTGAGTGATCATAATCTTCCAAAATCCTTGTAAGTTCTTCACTTGAGATTTTATTCGGAACTCCGTTAACTGCATTTTTTGCACCTGATGATGCCTGTAAAACTTTTGTAGTTGCTCCGATTGATTTGGAATTTTATGCTCCAATACCTAAAAATCTTGCAACTTTGAAACCCAAACTTTTAATTATCATAATAAACTCCTTAAACTTTCTTTCCCGACCTATGTATTAATAAACGTAATTTTCGAACAGAAATTTCACAAACAGACGCATATATTAATTTTTGTTACAACATCAAAAATTATTGCGTAAATATATTTTCATGCTAATATAGACTTGAAGGGGGAATATGGAGCATTGGGTTTATACGGCCAATATATTCGGTCATTCGGTATCATTTAATATGGATACCCTGATTACGATGTGGTTTTCTATGCTTTTACTGATTATCATAGCATTGATTACAACACGAAAACTCGAAATGATTCCCGATAAATTACAACTTGTCGGAGAAGGAATAGTTAAATATTTCAACGACATCACGAAATCAAGCATGGGTAACGAAAATGCACAAAAACATATTGCAATTGTTCTTACACTATTCTTATTTATTCTGACTGCGAATTTGGTCGGACAACTTCCGATGAAACTTATTCATCTTACACAAGGTGAACTTGCATCCCCCAACAACGATATAAATATGACGGCGGCAATGGCTATTGTTGTGTCAATTTATTATATATTCTACGGAGTTAAAAAGAACGGATTTAAGTTCTTTTTTAAAGGATTTACGATTGACGGTATAATTATCACACTTGTTGATACTCTGGAATTGTTCGTCAGACCATTTTCTCTTGCTTTGCGACTTTTTGCAAACATATTTGCAGGAGAAATTCTTGTGTCGACAATTCTCGGACTTGTGTGGTTTTTGGTTCCGTTGCCCTTTATGCTGTTTGAACTGTTTGTTGCCTTGATTCAGGCATTAGTATTTACGCTGTTATCAACAACATACATTTCAATGGCAATTCAGGAAGAATAAGAACACAAAAATAATCGTTATTACAAAATAAAGGAGAAAATTATGGCAGTAGAACAAGCATTGGATTTGGCAAAATTGGGAGCAGGTATTGCTATCGGTTTCGGTGCAATCGGCGGAGGTTTAGGCTTAGGTATAGCGACAAAAGGTGTTTTGGATGCAATTGCACGCCAGCCGGAAATTAAAGACGAAGCTTTCAAAAACTTCATTTTGGGTGCAGGTCTGGCGGAAGCTACCGCTATTTACGCATTACTGGTTGCATTGTTGCTCATTTTCCAATAAGGATAAGATATGTTTGATTTTAATGCTACATTTATAGTTGCTATGTTGAGTTTTGTGGTGTTCATTATGATAATGAATGCGATATTCTACACCCCAATTCTGAATATTATCAGAAAAAGAGATGAATATATCGAAAACAACAATAATGATTCAAAAGAGTTTGAAGCAAGGGCGGAAGAATACAAACAGACACATGCTCAAAAGATAAAAGAAACTCAGGATGTATGCAGACAAGATTTCAAACAAAAAGTATCACAAATTCAGGAAAAAGCCGCAGAAGCAGTCAGAACGGCAAGAGAAAACACCAAAAATGATATTAAAAACAGAAAAGAAGAACTCTTACTAAAAGAAAATCAATTAAAAGACGATATTCAAAATACCGTTATGAATGATTTAATAGCGGCTGTAACAGAAAAAATTATCGGCGGGTTAACGGACTAGACTATGGAAAAATTTATGGAAATATTTAAACATCTGGCAAATACGAATACCATTAACTTTATAGTTATGGTGCTTCTTTTGGGCTGGATTTTAAAAAAGTTGAATCTTTCCAAAGCATTTGAAAAA
>CAMHMW010000080.1 GCA_946186335.1 uncultured Candidatus Melainabacteria bacterium | reverse complement strand
CTTCTGCCGGTTGCTGCGGTTGACCCGACTGTTGTGAAGATTCACCCGATGATACCTGAATGTTATTATTTGTGGGTTCTATACCGACAGCCCTTTCGGAAGTTGCAATTAAATTTTGATTTGCTTCGATAGTTTTTGCAGTAACTTTTTCGGTTAATTTTGCGGTAGTTGTAACTGCTTTTGCCGCAGCTGTTGTTGCAATGCCTTCTGCACCTGTACCTGCTGCGATTGTACCTGTCATTATTTCAGCAACACCAAGACCTGTCATTATAGCGCCTTCGTGAACGAGTTTTTTACCGTATGCAACGGTAAACGGATTCATAGAACTCTGTAATAATGAACCTTCTGTTGTTAAAGCAACTCCTTCAAGTATATGACCATGTCCCAAAAGAACCGTTCCGATACCAACTGACATTGTTACAGTTGAAACTTTTTGTGCGGTCTTTCTTGATTCTTCAAAGTTATCGGTAACATTGCCAAGCATATTCACAAGCCCTAAAGCCTTGCTATTTGCATTGATTCCTTTTTGTGCAAGTTTTCCGATTCTTGTTGCGATTTTGCCGTCTTTATCCGCAACACCATTTATTTTTTCAAGAATAGATGTCTTTTTGCTTGTTTTATCTTCCGCCTGTTCTTCATCGTTTCCTTTGAATACCAATTGTTTCAAAATTCTTCTTTTCGGAGTTTCCTGCGTATTTTCGGCAGCCTGAGTTTCTTCATTTTCTTCGGATTCTTCTTTATCCTGTTCTTCTGACATCTGAACGGCTGCCTGAGCCATTTGTGCAGTACTGTTCGTTTCCTTTGAAACAGTCGGTGCATTACTGTTGCCGCTGTTATCTGCGTTAAGTTGTTCAAGTTCCAAAAGGAATTTTTCTTCTTCTGAAAGATTTTGTTCATGCTCGGCTGCGGAAGTATTTGCTTCCTGCTCTAAATCTTTAACATCTTTGTCTGCTTTTTTTGCTTGTTTATTAACTTCTTTCTGTTGTTTTTCGGTAAGTTTCTGAACGGAGAACATATCGGCTTCTGCCATGAGTGTTGTTGCTGTTGCAATAATTGAATTTGGTGCCGAGTATATCGGCAGAACCATATATTTATCCTGCTTATCCATATTGTCAGGAGATTCTTCACCAAACTTGTCACCCATTGTATCTTTTGTATTTTGGTTAAGCTCATGTGCTTCTTCACTAAATTCTGTTGCAAAATTAATAAGATTTTCACTCTTGTCACTTGAAAGATGGTTTACGGTTTTTACCGATAATTCATTCAAATCATTACTTTTTCTGATAGCGGTATCCGCAATATCTTCAACACGAATACCGTACAAAGTGCTTAATGAAGGACCTGTACCGTCAATTCTTATACCTTTGTTTACAAACGGTAATTTTGAAGGGGCAAATTGTCTTTCAATCTCAGTTAATGCCGTTGCGTTTTGGACAGTTTCGGTTACTATTGTGTTATTTTTGTCAATTTTTTCATTCAGTAAATTCATTGACAAAAGGAAATCATCCAAATCTGATGCATCAGCCTCTATTTTTGTGGTAATTTTACCGTTTTCACCGTTTAATAAACCGCTTAACTGTTTTAACCTTTTTTCTTCTTTTTTCGTTAGTTTTTCGCCTGCCTGCTGCTTATCATTGAGTTCTTTCCACTCTTTTGCCATATCATTTATCTTGGCAAATTCTTCTTTATATGTATCTTCTTTATGTTTTTGAATTGATTTTGCCTGTTTTTCTGCATCACGATACGCTTCCGCCTGTTGAGTGGTTTCTTCTTCCGCTTTCTCAATTCTTGCAATATCATCCAATGCCTGCGCTCTGTATTTGCTTAACTGGTCAGAAGATGTAGCATCAGTAGTTGATGAAGCATCATCTGCTTCATTGCTGTCTGTTAAAACAATATAATCAGTAATATCTGATTGCTGCTGAGCATGAGCCCATTCCAAAACATGTTGAGGAATATGATACCCGTCGTTTTCCATCTGAATAATTTCTTCATAGGAATATTGCGCCCAGTACATATCATTGATTTCGTACTGACCTGCACGGTTTTTGTGGATTTCTCTCATTCTTCCCAATATGTACTGCTGGGTTAAACTTTTTGCATAATCAAGATAAAAAGAATCCGTATATTCTGGTTGGGTTCTGTTTGCCGGATCTGCGTTGTATAAAGCCCATTGTTTTGCTTTTAACTCTTTTGCTTTTTCAATTTCTTCTTCTGTAAACTTATCAAGATAACCTTCCGGAACATTACTAACATCGATACCCGCAGTAGAATACTTACCGATTTCATTCTGACGAATTTTAAAATCGACACCTTTTCTTTGATCTCTTGTATATCTTTGGCTTCTTCTTGTTCCGTTTGTTTTCATGTTCCTTTTGTCCTTTGATAAGTTACTTATCATGTCGGTTTTTTCGGGAGAAAACTTTAAATAATTCGTCTGTTTTTAAGGGCAAGTTTACAAAATGTTACATAAAGAACAAAATACGTGAAACTCAATGAAAAACATATAAAAATTATTATGTCTGAGATTTAAAAAGGTTCTGAAAATATGCCAGACTGGACATTCCGTCATGTTTATAATAATTTGTTAATATATTGTAATATTTTACAATTTTGGTATTGGTTTATGAAGAAAAAAATCCTTACAACTATAATATTAGCAGGGCTTTTTGCCGGCTGTGCCGTCACAGATGCAGATGCAAGACTCACCAGAAAACAGAAAAAAGAGAATGCTCTTTTGAATACTGCACAAATAAGCTTTGACGATAAGCAGTACGAAACAGCCATTGAATATTATACAAAGGCTCTTATAATAAACCCTGTAAATGCCGAAACTTACGCAAAAAGAGGCAATTCATTATTTTTGCTGGGCAACTACAAAGATGCCGTAAAAGATTACACAACAGCAATTGAACTTGACCCCGCAAGAGAAAACACTTATTACAACAGAGGAATTGCAAAAGCCAACCTTAACGCTTTTGAGGAAGTTGTGGAAGATTATACAAAAGAAATTGAACTCAACCCGGAGAATGCAAACGCATACCTCAACCGCGGAACAACAAGAGTTTTGCTGAAACAATATGAACAGGCTATTGAAGATTTTTCAAAAGTTATTGAACTTGATGAAAATAATAAACTCGGCTATTACAACAGAGGAATAGCAAAACGCAGCAGCGGAGATTATGAAGGGGCAATAGAAGATTATACAAAAGTTCTTGAACTTGATGATAAAAATATTGAGTCCTATAACAACCGCGGAGTTGCAAAATTCTATATGAAAGATTACGCAGGAGCAGTTGAAGATTATACCCACGTAATTTTATTAAACAAGAATTTTAAAAAAGTCTATTACAACAGAGGAATAGCGTATCTCGGGCTAAAAAATTATGAAGATGCCATTTTAGATTTCACAAAAGAAATCGAAATTAATCCGAAAAACGATTCCGCATACTATGAAAGAGCCATCGCACAGGAAAGACTGGAACATAACACCTCTGCTATTGAAGATTACGCAAAGGCGATAGAATTAAACCCCAAAAATGCCGATTACTACGCAGACAGAGGAGCAGTTATAAGCAAAAACAACGGGGATTTGGATGAGGCGCTGGCTGATTTAGACAAAGCTATCGAACTTGATAATCAGGATCCCGAAAAATATCTCACCCGCGCAGTTATTTATTGTAAAAAAAGCATGTATCTGCCTGCAATAGATGATTTGAATATTCTTTTAAACATTGACCCCGATAATCAAAATGCAAAGGAACTCCGCTCATACGCAATTCAGTCAATGAATGCCGAACAGCAGAAGTAAATATTTAAGACAATTGTACACTTATTAACAAAATGCTATAATAAACTAAGAAAGAAGGAGAGTTTATTATGGATATACAAGTTATTGAAAATACAAGAGATATTTCCTGTGATGCGTTGATTATTAACAAATTTGAAGATGAACCCACAACAAATGAACTGGTTAATTTGTTTGCCCCCGAAAGTTTTACGGGGAAATCGGGCGAAACATTTGTTATACACACACAGGGACAACAACCCGCAAAATATGTTATTGCCGTTGGATTTGGAAAATCTAACGAACTTAACGGAGATAAAATTCGTGAAAATATTGCAAAAGCGGCAAAAAAAGCAATTGAATTAAAAGCAGAAACCGTTGCTCTTGATATTACAACAGATCAGACCTTCGGTATTCAGGCTGGTATCGGGGTATCCATTGCGGATTATCATTTTGACAAATACAAAACAAAAAAAGAACATCATATCTCAACCCTTTATATATCAAATGTTCCGGAAGATACAATCAAAAAGTGTATTCCTATTGTTGAGGCGATGAATACCGCAAGAAATCTTGCAAATGAACCTGCGGCTTATGCTACCCCCTCCAAACTTGCAGAAATTGCACAAAGTTTTGACGGGATAGAAACAAAAGTTTTTGAATCGGCTCAAATTCAAAAAATGGGAATGGGTGCTTTTTATGCGGTTTCAAAAGGGAGCGAAGAACCCCCGAAATTTATTCACATGAAATATTCCTCACCAAATCCGTCAAAACGTATCGCAATTATCGGAAAAGGTTTGTGTTTCGATAGCGGAGGTCTGGATATTAAACCTGCCGCATCAATGTTAACTATGCGCGATGATATGTCAGGAGCGGCTTGTGTATTAGGAATTATGAAAGTACTTTCAAAATTCAAACCCAATATTGAAGTCAACGGTATTATTGCAGCCTGTGAAAATATGCCGGGGTGCAGCGCATACAAACCGGGCGACATTCTGACCGCCAAAAACGGTAAAACCATTGAAGTTGACAATACCGATGCTGAAGGCAGACTAACTCTTGCAGATGCTCTGTGTTACGCATGCGAACTCGGAGTTGACGAAGTTATTGATATCGCAACTCTGACAGGTGCCTGTATGGTTGCACTTGGAACGGCGGCATCAGGAATTATGGGAAACAACGAAGATTTTGTTAAGGAAATTATTAAAATGGGAACATTCAGCGGAGAAAAATTCTGGGAACTCCCCATGTGGCAAGACTACCGTGACAATATGAACAGCGACATTGCCGATATGAAAAACACAGGCACCAGATACGGCGGAGCCTCTGCTGCCGGAATGTTCTTAAAAGAATTTGTAACAGATGATGTTAAATGGGCACACCTTGATGTTGCAGGAACGGCATTTCTGGAAAGCCCTCACAGAGAATTTGGCAAAGGTGCAACAGGTGTCGGTGTCAGAACTCTGTTAAATTACATCCTCTGCCACTAATTAAAATCATATATTTAGATGTATAAAAAATGCCCGTAACGGTTTATACTGCTGTTATGGGCATTTTTAAAGATATAAAATACTATTTTCTTTCAAAAAAAGAAAAGCAACTCCAGAAGAAACTTCAAAAAACAACAAAAAGAAGTTTCAGCAACAATACAACAAAACAGATTTTCGGGCAGGGGGCGGAAGTAACGCTAAACAGCGAAACCCTGAAAATTATCGAAGATGTTAAAAACAGCGTGGCTGCAATTGTGAAAAAAACAAATTGTGACCCTGAGGCGCTTTTGGAATATATAAAAGTTTCAAAAACACCCGTTTACAAAATAAATAACGCAGATAAACTGCTAAACCTTATAAAAGAAGAAGAAGGACTTATCTGTGAAAAAGAAGGACTCGAAGGGTTATATCTGTCACTGATAACAGGCCAGGGGTTTAAATTTAAAACAGAACCCATGTTTATTATGCGTGACGGAAACATAGACAAATTTTACATGCTCCATAATTTCTACCGATGGTATTCACTAAAATCAGGGCTTTCGGGGTTTGAATACCGTATTCAGAAAATATTTAAAAAGGTTATACTCGGAGATGCCGATAATATTATTAAAATACTTTCGATGGAAGATATAATTTCGGTCAAAGAGGCAATAGAAAGAGATAATGAGGCAACCTCGTTTGTTCTTGATTATACAAAACAACTCGAGGGTTCAAAAAATGTTCTGGATAAAATCAAAAATGACGGCGGAGCAAATATTTAACCAGCAAAAAATCATACCTTAATATTTCTTCACATGAAGGGCAATTAATTATTTCACCACACTTATAAACAGTACGTTAAATTAAATTCAGGAGTTAATATGATTTTAGGCAGTTTAAACAATAACAGCACAAGTTTTCAGGGAAGATACGATATAAAAAATTACAGAGCATGTTTAAAAGGCGGAGCTATCGGGGATGCTCTCGGGTGGCCGATAGAATTTAGCAGATGGGAAAGAATACAGGAAAGATTTGGTAAAAACGGTATTCAGGATTTGGTAATAAGCCCGAAAGGTGTTGCCGAAGTGACCGATGATACCCAGATGACAATGTTTACGGCAGACGGACTTATTAAAGCCGCAAGAAAAAACGGTAACCTGACAGATATGCCGGATATGAATACCGTCTTTAATTCCTACCGTCTGTGGCTGAATACACAGTTTGGAAAAATTATACAAAAAGGAGAAGGCTGGATAGCCGAAATAAAAGATTTATACGCAACCAGAGCACCGGGGAATACTTGTATGTCAGCAATTCGCGGTGATAGACCCGGACGCATAGGCAAACCTATTAACGACAGCGCAGGTTGCGGCGGAGTTATGAGAGTAGCACCTGCAGGACTTATGTACAAAGACAACCCTGAACTTGCGTTCAGAGTAGGTGCAGAATGTGCCGCCCTAACCCACTCAAATCCGCGCGGTTATTTGAGCGCCGGTGTTTTAAGCGAAATGATTGCGCACATAATCAACGGTAAAAATATTGATGAAGCGGTTGATGAAACCCTTAAAACACTTCAAAAATACGAAGGTCACAAACCCGTAACCCAACTTATGGAAAGAGCAAAAATACTTGCTCACAGAGATATTCCTCCGGAAACTGCAATAAAAATGCTCGGTCAGGGCTGGGTCGGTGATGAAGCAATTGCGATTTCATCATACTGCGCAATGAAAGAACCGAATGATTTTGAAAAAGCAATAAAAATGGCAGTAAACCACGATGGGGACAGTGATAGCACAGGTGCAATTTTAGGCAATATTTTGGGCGCACACCTCGGAACGGACAAAATTCCTCAAAAATGGCTTGATAAAATTGAACTGAAAGACGAACTCGGACAACTAGCAAAAGATTTATACGTAAAACCGCAGGAAATTGAAAACGCAGATTTGCGCTATCCGATTGGTTAAATTGACGGGTTAAAACCCAATCTATAAACTGAAAAATTTGGCGGGCACGCATACACTTTGCCCACCCTGCAATTCTTATCGGCTTATCGGTCTTCCGAATAATATTATCCTGTTTTTTTGTGATAGAATTAATACATATAATTACGTTAAGGAGAAGTATGCCGAAAGTCAGTGTAGTTATACCTGTCTATAATGTTGAAAAATATCTGAGGGAGTGTCTTGACAGCGTAATTAACCAAACGCTGAAAGATATTGAAATTATCTGCGTTGATGACGGCTCAACGGACAGTTCATTAGAAATTCTGAAAGAATACGCAGCAAAAGATAGCCGTATAAAGATTATAACCCAGCAAAATCAACATGCCGGAGTTGCGAGAAACAACGGACTGGAAGCGGCAACCGGCGAGTTTGTCCATTTTCTGGATTCTGATGACCGGATAGAACTTGACGCTTATGAAAAACTTTATCAGAGAATAACTGATACAAATGCCCAAATTTGTATATTTAAAAACAGCAGATACAAAGAAACAACAGGTGAATTAATTCCCTGCAAATGGGGAAGTATTATAGAACAGTTTGCACATGTTAAAAGTTTCAGTAAATATGATATTCCCGAGAATTATTTTCAGATTTCCAATATGCCAGCATGGACTAAATTATATAGAACATCATTTATAAAAGAAAATAATATAATGTTTCAAAATCTGAAAACCTGTAATGATGTTTATTTTAACTACATGAGTTTGGCTTTGGCCAATAAAATAACCTTTCTGGATGAAACATTAAT
>CAMHMW010000079.1 GCA_946186335.1 uncultured Candidatus Melainabacteria bacterium | reverse complement strand
GAATACTGGCCTGATTTTGATAAAAATGTTTTAAAATCTTGTATTGAAGAATTTGGGAAAAGGCAAAGGAGATATGGAAAATAAAGTGAAAATAATTTTTGCAACGGGGAATCCTCATAAATTGCAGGAAATAAATGACATATCAAAAGATTCATGTGTTGAATTTGTGCTTCCGCCTGAAAATTTTGACCCGAAAGAAGATGGGGTTACTTTTGCCCAAAACTCATATATAAAGGCAAAAGAGGCTGCAATGTTATCGGGTGCAATAGCATTAGCGGATGATTCGGGTTTATGTATAGATGCTTTAAACGGCGAGCCCGGAATATATTCCGCAAGATACGCAGAAACTGCTGAATTAAGAATTAAGAAAGTTTTGGATAAATTAGCCGATGAGAGTAATAGAAAGGCTAAGTTTGTCTGTGCTATGACTCTTGTTGATGAAACAGGCAAAATTTTGACTCAGGAAATCGGTGAGTGTCATGGCAAAATTACGAGATTTCCGTCTGGGGTTAATGGTTTTGGCTATGACCCGATATTTGAGGTAGATGGTTATGGCGTGACTATGGCAGATATGTCGGAAGAATTAAAAAATACTGTTTCACACAGAAGTATTGCCCTTAACAAAATATTATCATACATAAACACATATTTGGTGTAGTTTTAAGTTTATTGACTTGATGTATATCTGTTATAAAATTGTAGTAGTTGATTAGAGGTTTATCCCGAATATTGAGGAAAATAACATGAAAAACAGGTTAATATATAAAATATTGTTAGTTTTTGGCGTAATATTTGCGGCAGTCCTTGTCAGACTTGCGATTGCAAATAAGGATATGCTGACGGCAGTGATATTTCACAAGCAAAAAGAAAGACCGGCTGTGACGGTCGTTGTTGATACCGTAAAAGAAGATGATGTAATTCCGAGTTTTGAAGCACCCGGTCGTGTTGTTTCCAAATATCAGGTAAGCATAATGGCAAGAATTTCCGGTTATTTGCAGAAAAGTTATTTTAAAGAAGGTGATTATGTAAAAGCAGGTGAAACCCTGTTTTTAATTGAACCTGTTGAATATCAAAACGCATCCAATGTTGCGGGAGCAAATATCCAAAATATTAAGGCACAACTTGATTATGCAAATAAACAGCTTGTGAGAGCAGAGGAACTTGTAAAACAGGACTACATTGCAAAATCAAGATATGATGAAATTTTAGCAAACAGAAATGCCTTAAAGGCACAACTTGATGCAGCAAAATCAACATATAACGATTCTAACAGAAATTTGAGTTATACAAGAGTAAAAGCCCCTGTTGACGGAAGAATCGGTATTATTGATGTAACTGTCGGAAACTATGTTACACCGGCATCAGGTTCTCTGACAACAATTAACAGTACAAATCCTATATATGTAACTTTTCCGCTGTCATCAGATGATTTTGATGCGGTTTCCTCAGCAAGTAAAAATACCAATGAAAAAAGACGGGTTGAATTGTACTTTAAAAACGGTACAAAATATGATTTAGACGGGGTTCAGGATTTCTTGGATAACAAAGTTGATATTTCAACAGGTACGGTAACCCTTCGTGCTACATTTGAAAACCCCGAAAACAGACTTATTCATGGTGAATTTGTAACAATAAAATTATTTGCTAATAAATCTGTTAAAGTCCCTGTTGTTCCTTTGATAGCGGTTCAGGAAAATCAGGAAGGAAAGTATGTTTACACCTTTGATGAAAACAATATGCCAAAAATCACCTATGTCAAAGTGGGCGGGCAATCAGGTGATAACTGGATAATAAAAGAAGGCTTGAAGGCAGGAGATAAAATAATACTCGAAGGTGTTATGAAAGTAATTCCAGGTGCTCCGGTAAAAGTTGTTTCCAAAGAAGAATATAAAAAAGAAAAAGCAGCCGAAGAAGAATAATCGGGGATACTTAAATGTTTAATAATAATGATTCAGGAAATATATTCATAAAACGACCCAAACTTGCTATTGTAATCTCTCTGGCGATATTTTTGGCGGGTTTGTTAATGATAAAAACTCTTCCATTAGAAGAATATCCGTCTATAACCCCTCCTCAGGTTGTTGTTACGGCAACATATACTGGTGCAAGTTCGGATGTTATTCAGGATACCATTGCAGCACCGGTTGAAGCACAAATTAACGGAGTTGACAATTTGTTATATATGTCATCGACTTCAAAAAACGGTTCTTATCAGTTGACATTGTATTTCTACGTCGGAACTGATCCTGATATGGCGGTTGTAAATGTTCAAAATCAACTACAGTTGGTTACGCCCCGATTACCGGAGGAAGTCCGGCGATATGGGTTAAAGGTCAGAAAATCAACGGGCGGTCCCGGTTTGATGATGATTTCCGTTAATTCACCGAATAATTCTTATTCAAATTTGTTTATTTCAAATTATGCTGATATTTTCATTAAAGATGAAATTGCACGTATTCGAGGGGTTGGGGATGTTAACGTATTTGGAGCGGCAAATTACTCAATGAGAATTTGGCTTGATGCTGATAAAATGGCACAATATTCGCTATCTCCGGCAGAGGTTTATGCTGCAATACAGGCACAGAATATCCAGACTCCGGCAGGAGATTTGGGTGTCGAACCTATGAAAAATAAGCAATTGATTAAACTTACAATGAGGACAAGAGGACGTTTGAAGGAGGCAAAGGAGTTTGAAGATATTATTGTTAAATCTTTGCCAAACGGGGCTCAAATCCGAGTTAAAGATGTTGCAAGAGTAGAACTTGGGGCAGAAAGTTATTCGTACTTTTCTCGTATAAGCGGTAAAAATTCTGCAATTATCCCAGTCAGCCAAATGCCTGAGGCAAATGCTATTCAATTATCAAATACAATAAGAGATAAATTAAAAGAATTAAGCAAATCATTCCCGAAAGATATAGAGTATAAAGTTCAGCACGATGAAACCGAATTTGTAAGAGAATCTATACACGAAGTTGTTACGGCGGTTCTGTTGGCAATTCTGCTTGTTTCAATTGTAACGTATCTGTTTTTAGGAACAGCAAGGGCAGCATTTATTCCTTTTGCAGCAATTCCTGTTTCGCTTGTTGGTGTCTTTATATTTATGAATATCTTTGGATTTTCAATAAATCTTTTGATACTGTTTGGACTTGTACTTGCGGTCGGGCTTGTTGTAGATGACGCTATTGTTGTTCTTGAAAATACCCAAAGACACATTCAGGAAGGCAAGGATGCCAAAACCGCAACAGAAATTACAATGAAAGAAGTTTTTGGAGCGGTTGTTGCAACTTCTTTGGTTTTGATGGCAGTATTTGTTCCGGTATCATTTATGGACGGGATTACCGGCAGAATGTTCAGACAATTTGCACTATGTATTGCGTCATCTATTGGTTTATCAACATTTGTAGCTTTAACTTTGTCACCGGCATTGTGTTCAATGATTTTGAAGTCTGATTCAGGGAAAGCGGATTTTAAATTTATACAAATTTTTGATGATTGGTTTAATAAAGTCAGAGATAAATATGTCGGATATGTTGAGGTTTTTATCGGCTCATGGAAATTGACACTCAGCGTATTAGGGCTAATTGCTGCACTTACGATAGGTATGTTTTTGCTTATCCCCAGAGGCTTTTTACCTCAGGAGGACAGAGGGGCTATTTTTACGCAAATCCAACTTCCTGACGGCTCATCAGCAGTCAGAACGGATGAAGTGGCAAAAGATGTTGAAAGTAAACTTATGAAAATCCCGGGAATTAAGGGTACTATCACGCTGGTCGGTCTGAGCGGAGAAAATACAGCATTTGTTGTTTCTGAATTTAAACCATGGTCTAAGCGTAAGAATAAAAATGAATATTTAGATGCAATTTTGGGTAATGTTAATAAAGAATTTGCGAATTATCCTGAGGCAACAATAGCGACATTTGTCCCACCTTCAATCTCAGGTTTGGGTATGTTTGGCGGATTTGAATATCAACTTTTGGATAAAGGTGACAGAACTCCTAATGAATTATTTATTGAAACGCAGAAGTTTTTAGCCGAAGCAAGGAAAAATTCGAATTTCACAATGTTATATTCTCCATATACTGCCAGTTTGCCTCAATTACAACTTGATGTTGATGTAGATAAAGCGATGGCTCAGAGTGTTTCTGTCCCTGAAATATATGATGCAATCGCTGCATATTTTGCTCAGTCTTATGTAAATGACTTTAATAAATTCGGGCGTGTTTATCGTGTATATTTGCAGGCAGATTCCGAATACAGGGAAAAACTTTCCGATTTGGAAAAAATTTACATAAAAAATTCATACGGGAAAATGGTGCCGTTAAGGTCTGTAATTACAGTTAAAGACGTTGTTGGACCATATTCTATAACAAGATTTAATATGTACCCTGCTGTTACGATTAATGGTTCTGCAAAAGCGGGTATAAGTTCCGGTAAAGCAATGGAAATGATGGAAAAAATTTCTGATGAGGTATTGCCGGAGGATATGGGTTACAGTTGGTCAGGTTCATCATTACAGGAAAAACAGTCTAGCGGCCAAATTTTACCTATACTTTTGATGTCACTCGTTTTTATTTTTCTTTTTCTTGTTGGGTTGTACGAAAGTTGGCTGTTGCCTATCAGCGTATTGTTGGTTGCTCCTGTTGCTCTTGTTGGGGCTTTATTGTTCCAGTATCTTTCGGGATACTCGCTTGATTTATATTCGCAAATCGGACTTGTTATGTTAATCGGACTTAGTACAAAGCAGGCAATTTTGATTATTGAGTTTGCAAAAGATGCACATAATGAAGGAATGTCAATTCGTGAAGCGGCTTTAACTGCTGCAAGATTGAGGTTCAGAGCAGTTATGATGACAAATATTGCGTTTATTCTGGGGCTTTTGCCGTTAGTATTTGCGGCAGGCGCAGGTGCGGCTTCCCGCCACTCTATCGGTGCTACTGTTATCGGCGGTATGATTGCTGTTGCGTTCATCGGAACATTCCTTGTTCCTGCATTTTATGTAATGATTGAAGAATTTAAAGTCAGTTTTGCAAAAAAAGTTCGTGAAATTAGAGAAAGAAAACACAATGGCTAAAAAATTATTGGTTCTATTTTTAATATTAAATATGTTTATTCCATTTGCCACAGGTGATGAGATAGGTAATGTTATAAACCAAAATGAATTTCCTGCCGGCGAAAAAGTCCTTCCTGCTGAGATGAAGGAGTCCGATTTTGTAATTTCAGGTTCTGTTGAAAAGAATATCGATATGACGCTTGAAAATTGTATTCAAATTGCACTCGGTAATAATCCGCAAATTACAATGGCAATCAATGATACGCTAGCAGCAGATGCAAGAATTAAACAGGTTTGGTCAAATTATTTTCCGACAATATCTTGGCAGACGGGCTATACAAGAATCAGGCAATTACAACTTTCTGATGCTATACGTGAAAATCTTGAATATGATTATTATTTGCTTGGTCAAATATCACTACAGCAAATGCTTTATGATTTTGGGGTAACTCAAAATCAGGCAACCGTTCGTAAACTGGACTATAAAGCATATAAAAAATCTTTTGAAGCAACGGTTAATGATGTTATTTTTCAAACGAAAGACGCATACTATAACCTCTTATATGCTTATGAATATAAAAGAGTTGCTCAGGATACGGTTGACAAATATCAATTATTTTATAATCAGGCAAAAGCTTTTTATCAAAGCGGGATGAATCCGAAAGTAGATGTTACTATTGCCGAAACTAATTTGAGCAATGCAAAACTTAATTTGATACAGGCTGATAATTCGGTCAGCCTTGCTATTGCAAAATTAAATAATGTCATGGGTGTGCCGTACATGGAAAAATACGATGTACCCGAAAGATTACAATTTAAGCCGGTCAATCTGACATTTGAGCAGGCAATTGATATTGCAAGAGAGTCCCGCCCCGAGTTGAAAATGGCGGAATTAAAAGTTGAAGAAGCTCATCAGACTGTTAAGCTTGCAAAAAAATCGTATTTCCCGACAATATCTGTTGAAGGTCAATATCAGCGAGGAGGTCGTCATATAAATTCCAATTACGGCTTTAATGCGGGTGCTTATCTGACTTTCCCCGCTATTAATGGAATGCTGATCCGTAATGAAATTAAAGAGGCAAAATACCTATATGACAAAGAGTTGGCTAATGCCAAGAATACCCAAAATGCTATTTATCTCGAAATCCAAAATGCTTATTTAAAACTTGAAGAAAAAAGAAATCAACTCCCTGTTACAATTTTACAGGTAAAACAGGCAAAAGAGAATTATGAGTTGTCGTATGGCAGATACAGAGTTGGTGAAGGTAACCCGACAGAGTTAAAAGATGCCGAAAATACCTATGAACAGGCACAGTTGAATTATTATACCGCCCTTTATCAGTACAATTCAGCAAGGGCACAACTTGAAAAAGCAATTGGTAAAAATATTTCCGACACAGACGAATTTATTGAATTTACAAGTCCTTAGATGTATTGTTAAGATTTTGTAACATAATGTTTCTAAAAAAGTCAATTTTTTGGGTCTTATATACTTTATATATATGTAAGAAATAAGAGAGAGATTAAACATTATGTTAGCAACATCAGGACAAGCATTTGGTACTATGACACGTAAGGCTCAGAGAAATAAATCTGCAAAAGAGTTTGAATATTTAAAAATCAAAGATAAAAGAATGAGATTTAATAATGCACAAGATCCGATTTATTATGTTTTTGACTGTATCGAAAACAGACCGGTAAGTGTATTGGCGAAAGAATTTGTTAAAGACTCAATTTTTGAAGTTGTAAATTTTGTATCAAAAGTTGTTGGATAATCAATAAAAACAGGCGAAAAGGAAATACAGGAAAAGGATAGGAAACATAAATAAAGCGGTCATTTGACCGCTTTTTATTTTGTTAGAAAAGTATAGTTTGCGGATATACATCCTCAACATAACTTGCCCAATCTTTTACAGGGAAAAACCCTGCTAAAAATTCGGCATAATTTTCTCCGATTTGCTGCAAGCCCGGAACTTCAATTGGAGGACCTGCGGGAGTTGTTCTGGCTGGATTTTTCGGGTTAGATATTACCCCCGTACTTCTCAACAAAGTTATGCTGAAATAGTTTTTATAGACTTCATATTCGGTTAAGCCCTTAGTAATAACGCCAAAGCCGTTTGTCCATGCAAATCTCTGCATAGGTGCGGTATTTGTCTTTGCCTCAATACCTCTTTGTTTGGGCAGATTTTCTCTTATATTATAATCGGGGTTAAATTTGCGTGTAATTAGCAAATTCATATCCTCGGAATGAACTTCTTTAATATTTTTTTGTAAATTAAATCTGACCTGCCACAATCTGTTTGAAAGCATATTCAGCCAATTGATTTTAAAATTAAGCAGTTTTGAACGTTTATCAAGTGAAATATCAACGCTGAAAAATGTAGTAACAACCCTTAATGTAGAACGAAAAGGTCCGTCCATAGTAACTTTTGAAGATTTAATCTGTGCGATTTCATATCCTTCATCCTCAACCGGTCCGAAATTATAACTGTCGCCTCTGTCACGGCAGCGAACAAATTCTATAAAATTCTCATACTTTTTGTTTTTATCATAAAGATTGATTTTTCCGTCAACAACTTCAAGTCTGACATTTGAATTGAAGATGCACGAAGAATCAATATGCAAATCGGACGGCTTATTATCAGGATTAAATTCTTTTAATAAGGTGTAAATTGCTGTGTAGTCCTCTGTTACTGGAATTTTATTTGTGTCGTACAGTAATTCCGGTGCAAAACCGTTACGCTTTGAAATTATCTGAGCGTTTGGTTCGGGTGTTGTTCTTTCAACCTCCAAAAGCTTATACTTATCGGTATATTTGAAAGATATAGTTAAATTCTTCTCTTGCGACTGGCGAATATCATCTAAAATAGTATTTGCTATTTGAAGAACCTTTTTATATCTTGTAACATTTTCCTCATGCACCATATCCGTTGAACATCCGCAAATACTGTCGTGTGCCTGATTTTGCAGTAGTAACTTGTATGCATATTCGATTACGTTATCATAATTGCTT
>CAMHMW010000078.1 GCA_946186335.1 uncultured Candidatus Melainabacteria bacterium | reverse complement strand
GTACCGTCATAGAATACGTAGTCGCTGCTTGTACCTTCTTTCAAAGCCGCCATGCCGGTATGTGCCAAATTAACAAGTGCTTTGTTTTTCGCTGCGGCATCTGTTCCGGTTTCTGCCGGAGTGAAATAATATGTTGTGCCGTTAATTACAACAAAATCTGTGTTATCACCCTGTTCTGTTGCAAGCGTATATTTTTCGTGTTCGTTTGCAAGATAATTTGTGCTTGTGCCATAGATTGTATCAAGCGTTGTGTCAAACAATTCCGGTCCGCCATTGAATATCAAGTTACCTGTTGAACTGTCGTACCTGACTGTGTAAACCGTATAATCAACCCCTGCCGCTCTTGTAATGCTGGATAAGATACTATCTGACAGAGTGTATGCGGTTTTGAGGGTTGAATTTCCTGTCAGGTTAACAATAACTTTATCATCGCCGGTACCTGTTGTGAGGTTGATAGCATTGATTAATATACTGCCAGCCCCTGCGGTTGTAGTGCCGCTTACCGTAAATTTGTCCGCATCCGTACCTATAATGTCAACATCAATTGCGTTTTTGATAGCGCTTGAAATGGTCAAGTTGTTATCTATTACATAATTATGGATATCACCGTTTATAAAATCAACCGTAACGGTATCAGCTGTGACATTACCATTCTTAATATCGTTAAATAAACCTATTGTACCTGTGCTGTCACCTGTTAAATTTACGGTGTAGCCGCTTGCACCGTTGATGTAGTCGTTTATGACGAATTTACCGTTATTAACGGCATTAAAGGTGAAAGTTGTATTTGAGTAATCAACATAAATTGCCTCATAATTTTTGGTTGTACCGCCGTCTGATGAAATCCAGTTTCCGCTGATGGTTGAAGTACCGTCGTTTCCATCAATAGAACCGTCAGCTGTTAAGGTCATATTACTGTTAGTCCAAATCGCACCGCCCTGAGCAGTTCCTGCATCAGTTTGAACATAGTTATTTAAGAAATTGGTATTGGTTATATTTGATATTGTTGCGGCATTATTGTAAAATGCTCCACCTTGAGCAGTTCCGCTATTAGTTTGAGTGTAGTTTTTTATGAAATTTGAATTTGTGATATCCGTTATTGATGCGGAATAATTATAAAACGCTCCGCCTTGTGCATAGTTAGATGTTGATGTTGAAGATGTAGTTACATAGTTGCCGATAAAATCACCTTCTATTGTACCTATATTGTTGCCGAGGTAAATCGCACCGCCACCCTTGTATGATTGACCATCTGTTAATATACTGTTGTCTATGAAATTCCCTTTAATATAATTTATTTTACCGCCGCCTTTATAAATCGCACCGCCACTAATAGTTGCTCTGTTATTGGTAAAATTTCCTACGATACTGTTAATCACAGCATTTTTATTTTTTGAACCTATTTCATTAATATAAATCGCACCACCGTAGTTGGCAGCAGAGTTACCGGTAAAATCTCCCACAATAGAACCAATTGTCACATTTGCGGTGCCGGGTTTAGTGTTTGCAGCAATGGCTACGTTGTAAATCGCCCCGCCATTTTTAGCAGAGTTACCGATAAAATTCCCTACAATTGAATTAATTGTTGCATTTGCGGTACCTGTAATGTTACTTTCTGCTTGTGAACTGTTATATATTGTACTGCTATCCCCATATGCATAGTTACCTATAAAGTCACCAACTATACTGCGGATGGTTGCATTTGCTGTGCTGGAGTCATTAACATAAGCATAGTTATATATAGTACCGTTTCTGTTTCCGCCAGAAGAGTTACCAATAAAATCACCGGTAATGGAATCGATACTTTTTGTACCTGATGTTGTATAGTTATATATCGTACCACTGTCATTACCAATGAAATTGCCTGTGATATTACCGATTGTACCAATATTATAGATTGCAGCGCCTCGTTGTGCGCTATTAGCAATAAAATCACCCGTTACAGATTTTATTGTGCCGGAGTTATAAATCGCCCCACCTGCGAGTCCATCGTTGCCAAAGAAATTACCCTGAATATTACCCAATTTGCCAGAGTTATAGATAGCACCACCTGCTTCTGAGTAACGACCATCATAATCATAAACACCGCAAAGTATAAAATCGGATAAAATGTCGACTCCGGACTTGTCTTTAGTATTATAAATAGCGCCACCGAGGGCATCGCCGCGCGTATTTGTATAATAATATCTGAATGCTTTATTGCGAACGTTAGAACCATCATCCGATATGGTGTCGTTTATTCTCGAGTTTGTATAAGTGTAGCTTGTGGGTACGTTGTAAGTATAAGTGAAATACCTGTTCCAATCAGTCGGAGTTTCTCCATTGTGGGACATTTTCATACGGATAGCACCGGTTACTGTCTTATTATCACTGCTGAGGGTTACTTTTGACCCTGGGACAGTGATGCTTGTCCACTCGTAACCGGATGGTTCTGTATCTCCCGCATCAACCCAAGTGATTGTATCGGTATTTTTGAGTGAAATCTTGTGATAACTAGGTGTTAATGCTCCGCCTGTGCCAATTGTGTAGGTTATGTATTCGTTGTCCGAACTTGTGCCTGCTGTCGGAGTCCACGCTGAAACGGGCAATTTCGCCGTGTCATAAGTCCAGTATGTTGTTCCGTCATAGAATACGTAATCCGTACTTGTACCTGCCATTAGTGCCGCAGAACCGGTATTTGCAAGGTTCACAAGTGCAGAATTCAGCGCATCTGTTGACTCGTTTGGGGTGTAGTAATAAGTTGTACCGTTGATTACAATGGTCTTTTCGTTTGCATCACCGTTTGTTGATGTGCGCAGGGTATATTTTTCGTGTGTGCCGCTAAGGTAGTTTGTTGAAGTGGTTTTGACTTCATCCAGCGTCGCCGCCGCACCGGTGAGGATACCTCTGCGTAGTCCGTCATTCAGAGGGTAAAATTTTGAGATTCCACGGGCTTCGCCCTCTGAATGACGCAAATTTTTACCCGAAGAATCTTCCATTATACCCTCTCCGAGGGCAAGGGTATAATTATCGGTGCCAGTGTCGGTATCGCCTTTTTTCTTTCGGAATTTTGCTTTTCTTCCGCTAAGAGTCAGGGTGTCATCATTTGAATCTTTGACTCCCTGTGCCACTTCAAATTCGCTCAAAACAATGTGTTTTGGCGCTACGGGGTTTGATGTATCTGTGCCGTTTAAAACTATTCGGCTAGTGGTCTTTTCAACCAGTGTGGACGTATCGTATTCGCTATTGTTTATTATTAAATTCTTTTCACCACCTTGTAAGGACAAGGACATCATTTCTTCATCATTTGCCTGAGCCTGAGCACCACAAAGTGCCAAACCGATTATGGCTGCCATTGATAAAAGTTTTATGGGGCTTCTATCCTCTTGGGCTGATTTTTTAGTGCGGAGTTTGGTATTTTTTACACTCTTAATTGTATCTTTTTTTACATCCAAATATCTCAATCCATACGTCCTTAGGTGGTAGCATACACTCTTACATCATAGTTCATTTTCGTTAATAAGGTATCAATCCTCAGGTTGATTTTTATACTACAATTATATCATGTTTTATTAATGTTTTCAACGATATATACTGTTTATATAGATAAAAATTTTATCAAAAAAGTTTGGTAATACTTGAAAGGTTAATATCTGTGCGACTTTAGGGGGTGGGTAGAACGTGTTAAATAATGAAAATTTTATAAATAAATTTTAAAATTTCTTAACAGTTTGCAATTCTCAAACTACCGGAAAAATAATACAGAAAAATAATAATAATAAAAAAATAACCCTCAAATGAGGATTATTTTTTTATCTGGGGCGGAAGTGTCTTGCTCACTCGCATAAAACGGGACTACGCATTTTGGCTGTTGCGCCATAAGGCACAGCCAAAATCTGCTTTGCCCTCTGCTCGTTCGCGCGATTCGAACATTCTGTTCAAATTCTTCTCTTTCACATAAAAAAATAACCCTCAAAAGAGGATTATTTTTTTTATCTGGGGCGGAAGGATTCGAACCTCCGGGATGGCTGGACCAAAACCAGCTGCCTTACCACTTGGCGACGCCCCATTGTTCGGCTACGCTCTCTATTCTATTACGCACATTCTTTATTGTCAAGAATATCATGCAAATGTGATATGTAGTGTGAGGATATTGTGTCGGGCTGAAAGCCCAACATAATATTTGCATTTCTAATTCGGTGGGCACGCACTGCTTTGCCCACCCTACAAATTTCAATAATCAATTTCCCCTCCCCCCTATTTTCAAATTTAAAAATTTATGCTATTCTGTTTTTATGAAAAATACTATTAAAATAATTTTATTTACGGCGTTATTTTTAGGCGCAATTTTGTTGGGAATTTTTGGTTTATCACGACTGAAAGTGGACGATTTCCATAAGGCTGCGGTAATTTTTGTGGTTGATGCCTCAGCATCGAACCAAAAAGATTTGCCTGCTCAGAAAATGATAATAAGGCAATTATGCTCCATGCTTGACCCCGAAGATCACATAAAAATCCTCAGAGTTTCCGAGGACTCATATATAATCTATGAGGGTTCCCCACAGTCAAGTGCGGAAGTCCGCAAATCTATGGAAAAATTCACTCAGTATGATGAAAAAGAATACGGCACGGCTTACGGTTTATCTTTGAAAAAAGCATTTAATCATGCGATGAATATGCACAAAGACGGTTATGTTCCGGCTGTTGTCGTAATCGGAGATTTGGAAAACGAAGGTGCTGTCGACAAGCAAATTAACTGGGAAACACTTCCCGAAGATGTTCGCGGTATCAAAAATCAGGCTGATAATTTCAGTATGATGTTTTTGTTTGCCGCTCCTGCCAAACTGGATTTGGTAAAAGAAAAACTCGCTCCTGTTTTGGGTGAACAACACCTGATTATCGGAAATGATGTTACTTCAAACAAATCGCTGAGAAGTTTCCTGACTGCTATCGGAAGGTAATACATGAAAGTTATTGTCAAATGCGGTAACAATGAAAAGGTTTTTGAAAATCTTAACAACATTGTCATAGGCAGTGGTGCGGGTTCTGATTTTGTTATTCCGCAGCTTGGCGCTCCGGAGTTTCTGAAACTTGTTTATGCCGGCAAATACAATAACTATGTACTTGTAAATTCCACAAAATCTCTTGATGTTCTGTGTAATAACAAGAACTTTATAAAGGTGCTTGTGCCTGCAAAATTTAGTGTAACAATGGGAAATTTCCCGCTCCCGCTTGAGGTTTCAATAGAAGAAACCGATGCAAAAATTATTCAGAAGAATATTCAGCCAAATAATTTTCAGGTGAATAGTCCGCAGAATAATAATGACGAGCCTGATGATATTGAAAAACAAAGAATAGCGATTATAAAAGAAATCGGATATAAGGTTGTTGATTTGAAAAACTACATTAAATCTGCAAGTATTACGGGTTCATTTCTGAACTTTGCTATGGGAATTTTATCGCTGGCTTCATCTTTTGGAATAACGAATTATCTTTTGGGTTTGAAGTCTGAGGCATCGGGTTCGGTTTTGAATTTGACGACAAATTTCTGGTTTTTGGGCGGAATTACGGCTGTAGTTCTCGCAATAAGTCTGATATTCAGGCAGAGTATTGCATCTTTGATGGATTTCAGAAACAGAGCAAATAAAAGATATGGCGAAACTCCTATTATGCAGCAGTTTATCATCACCGTAATTTCAATATTTATGTTTGTAATTTATGTAATGAACCTGTTGTATTATAAAGATGTTCAGGGCGGCTTTGCCGCAATATTTATATCTTTGCTGTTTGTCGGAGCCTTGATTACGGTATCTGTCGGAAGCGGTTATTTCAAATATCAGCTTAAAAGTTACCAAAAAGAGTTGACAGACTGCGAATTTCGTGAAGATTTTGAAACCGTTATGAAAGATTACCGCAAAGAAATACTGAAAGATATTAATTCCTTATCCGAGAATAAACTTAATACGGTAAATTCAAATCTTGTAAATAAACGTTTAAAAATGGTATTTGAATTTTCAATAGGGTTGTTGACTGCTCCGTTTCTGGCTTATGGTGTTTCAAACACTCTTGCCGGATGTTTCCCGGAAGCGGCTAACTGGGTACGTATTTCGGGATTAAGATTCAGCCCGATATTTCTTGTTCTGGCAACATTTTTAATCATTTTTGCATTTTTGTCTTTTGTTAGAGCGTTTACAATAAGAAAACAGATTAAGGGTTCCGAGATTATAAAATTTGACGGTTATCACGATTACCATAGTCACGGAGTAACCGTTTTGGGACTGGATTCAATGAGAACTCTTGAAAAAGAGGGCAGACTGGTAATGTTTATCGCCTGCTTTATTATTCTTATTGAATTTACAATGAACGTTTCTTACTTTATAACGGAAATCGGCGGGGATATTCAGGGGATGTTTTTATCCTTTGTAACCGCACTTGTTCCGACTGCACTTTTGATTGCGGAAACACTTTTGTTGAGTGAAACAATGTATAAAATTAATAACTATGAAGAACTCCTTGCGGCAAGAGATTAGAGGGTTATGAACAGATTAGTTTTTATAATTGCATTTGTATTTGTGTTTTTACTGGTTACGGCTATGGCATTAACTGTTGATAATCCAAATCTCGGCAGACGTGTAAAATTCACAAATGTAAGTTTTGCCATAAGAAATTCAAATAATGAGGTTGTGAATGTTATAAAAAACACCTCAACAACTTCAACCGTTAAATATACCGAAAAACATGCAACATCACCCGATGTGAAAACTCAGACGGATACCCAAAAATATACAACACAAAATGAAATAAATAATTATCGTACAGAATACGAAACCTCAAACAATACCTATAAAAATTCTTATAAAAATACAAATGATATAAGTTATGACAGGGCATACAAAGATGCTTCAAGAAAGATTAACAGTAAAAGAGATTACGGAGATTATACCAACAAATATTCAAAATTGGCTGACGGTGATGATGAAGATGAATATTTGTATAAAAATATTGACTGGAGCAAATGGAAAAGTAATTTTGTGAACAGAATACTTGACGACAGTTTGTATATAGGTGAACTGGATAACTATCCAAACGGTGCATTTTTCTATTATTCGTTTACGGTTGATTCATCAGGCGGAATATCAAATATAAGCGTTCGTTCGGTGTATCTGTCAGAGCATGATAAAAATCTTGTAAAAAATCTGATAAAGGGTTATGCACACAAACCTATAACGAAATTTCCTCTGAATACAAACCGTAAAACCGCAAAAGTTTCCGCAATTATGATGCTTTCAAATAACGAAACAAATTATTCAAAGCCTAGTGATTTTAACGATACAGAAAGAGTTAAATACAAACGTTAATCAAGAGTGATGTCTATTGTATCCCCAAAACGGCTCACAATATGACGTATTTTTTCTTCGAATTCACTCTTTTTGATATTGGGGTTATTTTCTGATATTTCAAGAATTTCTCGGGTGGCTTTTTCAATTTCCGGATATTTTTTCATAATCTTCTGCCCCAAAATTTCAGCATGTCCTTTGTAGCCGACATGTCCGGGGAATTTGTTTCCTTCAAGTGCGTGGTAAACCTCTTTAAGCCCGTCAGCACCTGTATTGTGAAAAATTTTCATAGAGGTTGCCTCTAACACGCTTTCAGTTTTGATTTTTACTCCGAAATAAGGCTTGTACGGGTGATTTGAAACTTTCATAATTTTGCTTTCCTGTTTATATTAAATGTAAAATAAAAATTTTTTGCTATTTTTTTTCACAATGTGGTATTATGTACCTATGCTGATTCAAGAGATTGAAAATTTACTGGCAGAAGATGAGAAGGCAACAGAGATTAATGATATATCACAATCTTTGTTAAAAGAAGTTGATAATGTGATTTTACGTTCAAAATCTCAAATTTCCGATGAAGTTATCGGAATTTACGCAAAGTTTCTTCCTATGAAACAGGAAGCCCCCGAGGGTATGAAAAACGAGTTGTTTACCGCCTTAAGAAATTATATAAAAGAAAAAAGTTCGGAAGAAAAATTTGCAGATGCTTTGCTTCTGTCAAGGTTTTTGATTGTAAAATCTGTGCTTCGTCCTGATATGTATAATACAATTG
>CAMHMW010000077.1 GCA_946186335.1 uncultured Candidatus Melainabacteria bacterium | reverse complement strand
ATAATCACTCTTGTAATTGTTTATATACTTGTTCCGACAATGGATGAGTAATGAAAATTTATTAATATGAAGTACGCAGATTGGCGTTGCTACGCTGACAAAAACTACTTTCCTACCCCTTCCTGTTCTCTGAACTGTGCGGTTCCGGGAAATTCGTTAGAGCCTGTTCTCCATTTTGTTATAAAGTATTGAGTTTTTGGGATAATGGTGGATAAGAAAATGGCTGATGTAACAAAACCTGCGCCCCAGTTAATTGCGTTCCATTTGAGGTTTACATTTGATGCTTTTTGGAGCATTTTTTCGGTTATTTCGCCCAAATTCTTTTCTTTTGCTTTTTCTACAATTGATTTTACGTAGTCAACAAGTTCATCCTTATAAGAATCCAAATCTTTTTGTGCAACAAATTTGTATGGCTGCATAAATTTATCTTTAAATCTGTTTTTGAAAAATTCCTGTAAAAATTCGGGGTTGTTAATATGTCCGCCGGAAAGAATATCCTGAATTTGTCTTTCTGTCAGAATTGACATAAACTTAAATGATTTTTCCCCGCCTTCTGCTGCCGGAAATTCCAGTTTGAATTTCGGCTGCAATTCGGACATCTTATCCGCGATTTTTTCAAGTTCTGCAAACTTGTGTGAATAAGATGTATCTGCTTTTAGAAGTTCCTTAAATCTGTCAAGAGAAATAATTTTTATTTTTTCGCCCTGAAGTTCGTCTTTAATTGCTTTCGGAATTTCAACATTTTCGCCCAGCATGTCTTTTGCAAACTTGTTAACATCAACAGATTTAACCTTTTCACCGTTTTTTACAACTCCTGCATCGTTTACATAAGACTGCATATATTTTGTTGCAAATTCAGCGGAAACAGGGTCAATTCTTCTTGAATTTCCGTGTTGTTCAAGTTTGTTGAACATAGCGTTCATCCATGGCATGCTGAACATATAGAAGATTATTGAACTCAAATCTCTGAACAGAATTTCAATTCTTTCATCATTGTTTCTCGCAGAAATTGCACGACCCGAGGCAGTTCCGGCATCAACTGATAACAGCCTGTAATTTCTGTCGCTTTCAAATTTGTTAGCAAGTGTCAGCATATTCAGACCGAAAGAAATATCTTTCTTATCGGTATTGTTGTTTGATTTTGCAAAGGTATCTATTGTCGGTCTTGGAGTTGCCGTATTTATAGGTTTATTTTGTTCCTGTGGTTTATTCTTGTGATAAGAACGTGTAATAGCCTGATTAATTTTCGGAAGAACAAAGCCGATAAAGGCATTTGCGATTAAAACACTTGAAATAACCTTTATAAATTTGAATCTTGCAATATCTTTTTCCAGAATACGGGAAGCCTCTTTTGTTGTGTGTCTTTCGTTTTCAAGATAGTTTGCAAGAGGATTGTGAACATCATCCTGTGCTATTGCAACGTTGATTTTCGGTAATTTCAATATCTTTTGACCGAGTTTTTCAAACAGAGCATTCAGTGCCGTAACGCCGCCCAGCCAGAATACCGCCCCCGAAAATTCTTCGGTAATTCTCTCTCTTGCCTCGTCGAATCCGCCTCTTTGATATGCCTGATAAGTTCTTCCCGTTTCAACAAACGCTTCCAGCGCAATAACGGGCAAAAAACCGTCACTTGCCATTTGTTTTACAAAGTTTCTTGTCATTACTTGATGGGTATTTGCTGTGGGGATTCTTATAGACATTTTATTACTTTCGTTTCAATATCTATTTAATAACAGTCAATGTGTATTTTTGACACATGATTGTTGTTTTTTAATATTTTGTTACAAAATTTCGTATAAATACCCTACATTAGCAATAAAATTTTTGTTTTGTTTTTGGTATTGTAGAAATACAGGCGGAAAAAATGATAAACAGAATTGAAAGTACATATACTCCGAATTTTGGTCACGGCGGACATTCGGATTTGAATAAAAAGCAAAAAGCAGTAATCATGGCATCATCCGTTGCAGGCATGACACCTGTTATCGCTGTTCTTGCAAAAAGAAAAGGATATTCCCTTAATCCGAAAAGGATATTCAGCGCACCGGTAAGAGACTGGGCAATATTCAAATATTCACCAAAAGATAAAGCAATTGATTTTGCAGACCCGAAAGTTATAACAGCGGTTGCAACAGGTTCTGTTGCAGGCGGTTTTATCGGGGGGTCTTTAGTAGATGAAAAATCAAATGTTAAAGCCAAAAAAAGAGAAATCTTAAATCAGATTTTGGGTAATATCATTGTACCTGTAACAACGGTTTATCTGAGTTCAAAACTGTTCGGCAAATACCAAAATCGCCTTGAGGCAGCCATGCCCCAGTTTAAGCCGTCAGGCAGCGTGACAAAATTCTTTAATAAAGTTTTGAAAAAATTACCTCAGGCTGCGGCGACATTAGGTGCTTTAACAGTCGGAATTTTTCTGGGTAATAAGGTTTCAAATACAATAAACGAAAAACTTTATAATAAAAAGGTTGAAAGAAATATTCGTGCAACAGATTTTGCCCCTCATGTTGACGATTTATGTATGGCAACAACAATGATGAGTCCGAACAGTACATTCGGTCAAAAACTCGGACGTGTAATACCGCTTGCTCTGGTTGTTCCGGGGTATCAGACCGGTATCGCTCAGGATAATGACTAATTTATCCGTTATAATTTTCAAGGGTATCACTTATAAGTTTTATCATATCTTCCCGCAGGAACTTTGGTGAAACAATTTCGCACAAATCAAAATATCTCAAAAGTCTTGCAAACAGTTTTTCGAAAGGTTCACCTTTATTAACAATAATCAAATCTCCGTTTTCATCATAACCTTCTGAGTGTTCGTTTTCTTTCAGTTTATAACTTTTGGTAAGTCTGCCTTTCAGTTTGAATACGACGGTTGTATCCAGATCAACTCTGTTGGGTATGGTCGGAAGTTCTGATATTTGCAGGATGTTTGTTATCGGAATTTCAAGAGTCTGTCTTTTTACAGAGTCATGAACTTTAAGATATGCATTTTTCGAATCGTACAAAACTTCTTTTGCAATACATTTACAACGGTTATCCTGCCCGCTTTTTCTGTAAATAATATCCAGCAGCGCATTGTATTTGCAATATTTTTCACAGGCTTCGACCTGTTTTCTGATACCCGCATAATAAAACGAAAAATTGTATGACGCTGTGGAATTAAGCATATTTAATGTATTTCTGTCCTCGCTTTTCATCCTTAGTTGTAATGTTTTTATAAAGTCATTCATCTCGGAATTTGCGGTATCATCAGGAAAATCTTTAACTGTTGTCATGATAAGGTTTATGGACTTCAAATCTTCAAGGGTATAATTCATGGAAAAAAGACTGTTCAAAAGTTTAAACTGGTTTTTTACTTTTTCTACTTTAAACCCGAAAACTTTTAGAGTATTTATGTATTTGTTCAGAGTAACCTGAATATTATTTGATGTCTGCTGCGGGTTTATTTCATCCTTAAAGATTTCCACAACATCGTCATAGTATGCTCTGTCCTCATACAAAAGCGTAAGAAAATGAAAAACTTTCAAACAACCGTTATTTAATTTCTTTTGCCCTGTCAAGATAACCTTCTTTCATTTTTCTCAGTTGTGAAATTACGGATTTTCTGAAATCTTCGGGATACAAAACCGTGCATTTTGAACCCTGTGCCAAAACTCTTTGCATAATCTCAAATTTATTACGTGAAGTAATTTCCACAATATCGGTATTATTTTCGGATTTTATAAGTTTTTCGTTTTCAAGAAGTTCAAAAGTTTCTTCCGGTTCTTTTTTGTAACGGTAACCGACTGTTATTTCCGGTGCTTCTACTGTCTTATTTTGAATATTCACCCCGACAATTTTAATAATTTTATTAACAAGCAGGGTAGAATATTTATATTCCGAATTGTATCCTGAAACATACAATTTGCTGTTATTTATTTTAAGTTTGTCCGGAATAAGTGTTATGTTTTTTTGACCTGATGCCGGCGAATTGTATAACAGTACGATTTCTGTACCGTTTTGAATATATGTAACAAGGTTATCAACCAGTTTTGCATCAATATTATTGAATGGTGACAGATTTTCTAATTTGATTTTCTGCTCCTCATCTGAAACATATATAGAAAGTTTTTTGAAAAATTGCTGCAAATATCTTAAATCTTCAACTTCAATTGATTTTGAAACTGCTTTGTATATTTTTAAAAGGTTGTTAACCTGTTTTTTGTCAAATTTCAGTAAAAACGGATGAGAATCAATGAAAAATCTTGTTCCGCCTTTTTCTTTTATTTTTATTACATTACATCCAAATTCTTTTAATGAATTAATATAAATTCGCAAAGTATCAACAGACGGAATTTCTTTAAGATATTCATTTTTCTCAAAAATCTTTTTTAATTCGTCATAAGATTTCGGGCTTTCAATCAGCGCAGTAAATACAAGCATTGATTTGAAAGCCGAAAAAGACATCAAATTATACGTTATAGTATTCGTTTCTAAAAATTGTTTCATAATTCCAACTGACTAAATTTTATCATAAACCATGAAGTGAAACTACAATATCTGCATGCGCCATGCCGTAACCGTAATTTCTGATTGTCAAATAAAATTTATTAAAATTTTTACATGATTTCATTAAATTTTCTTCATTAAGATTTTATAACACGAATTTTGGCTTACGGTTTCTAGGGGCATGGTCAAATGTAAAAATTTTATACAAAAATTTTACTTGTAATCACTTTCTCTTAGTCATAAATTAATAACATAGACGAAAGCCAAAGGCTATCGGATAGGGAAGGATTGGTTGTGTATTAGTACAAAACCGGACATAAAATAGTTGGACAAAGAAATAGAGGTGATGGCATAAAGTCCAAATGGGGAAAAGAGATTAACTGAGGTACAGTTTTTAGAACTGTGATTAGGGATTTTTATTTTAAAAAATTAAAATTAAAAGTTTGTATATCTGGATTATTTAGGGAGTTTAAGTTCAAAAGACTTAGAGAAAAGAGAGTTAGTAAGGATAGTTGTAAACTTTTAATCAGCCTGTGTTCGTTACGAGTACGGGCTTTATTTTTATGTTAAACTCTGAATATGGATGAGTTAGAGTCAAAAAAAGTTATAGCGCTAATGTCGGGAACGTCATGCGACAGCATAGATGCGGGCTTTTGCGAAGTTTTTCCGGACAGAACGGTTAAATTAATACATGGAATAAACTACTCATATCCGGAACATATCAGAGCAAAGATATTTCAGCTTTTCAAAGGGGAAGCATCCGTTAAAGACATCTGTCAGATGAATTTTGCAATAGGGGAATGCTTTGCAAATGCTGCAAATGTTTTAATTTCGGAGTTTGGAAAGCCTGATTTTATATCAAGTCATGGGCAAACTGTTTACCATTACCCGTTTGATGAAAAAATAGATGATATTTCTTTAAAAAGTACTCTGCAAATCGGTGAAAGTTCTGTTATTGCGCAGAAAACAGGCTGTATGACGATTTCAAATTTCAGAGAGGCTGATATTGCGCAGGGCGGACAGGGTGCGCCTTTGGTATGCTTTGCCGATGAATGCTGGTTTAAGGGTAAAGGAAAGAATTTTGCGATACAAAATATTGGCGGAATTTCAAATGTTACGGTTGTTTCTGCGGATTATGATACATTTGGTTTTGATACCGGACTTGGCAATATCATGATTGATTACTGTATGAACAAGTTTTTCGGGCAGCCTTATGATAAAGATGGCGATGTGGCAAAATCAGGTGTTGTTTCTGACAGTTGGCTGGATTGTTTGTTACAGGAGGAATATTATTTTATAGAACCCCCAAAATCAACGGGACGTGAGTATTTTTCGCCGCAATATATTGAAAATGTCTTAAAATTTGCTCCTAAGGATAAAAAAGACGTTATTGCAACAGTTACTGCTCTGACGGCAAAGACCATTGCTCAGGCTTATGAAAGATTTGTATATCCGAATATATCTTTAAATGAGGCGGTTATCTGCGGCGGCGGGGCATATAATAAAACATTAATGAAAATGTTACGAAATTATTTACCAAAACATATAGAATTAAAAACATGCGAAGATTACGGAATTTCCAATAATTTTAAAGAGGTCATGGCATTTGCGCTTTTGGGATATTGCACATATTACGGTATCCCGAATAATTTACCCTGCTGTACGGGGGCATCTCGCAGAGTTGTAATGGGGAAAATATCGTATTAATAACAGAAAATTATTATAGTCGGATAAGTCTGTTAAGTTTGATAAGTCCAAAACGTAAGTTGAGCTTTCGGCCCAACAAAATTTGTAGGTTGGTCATACTTGTCCAACAAAACCTATTTGTAAAAATTTTTCATTTTCCACTTTCAATTATCAATATATAAGTTGTGCTTTCAGCCCGACACATTAATTATGTTAACTTTTGTAACAACTCTGAAAACATGTGAAATTAAGCATTTCCACATGTTTTTATATATACAAGAGTACAAAAAAAGAATGAGAGAGAGCAAGCACTATGGGCGTTGAATTCAGACCGGGCTTACAAGCAAGCTTTGGTAAAAACAAAAGTCAAAAAACACAGACTGTTGCACAACAGGCTTCTCAGAACTTATCGACAGGTTCTGCAACCAGACCTAATGCGTTCTCTTTCAGGAACACAAGAAATTGGGTTTCGGGTCAGAATACAATTAAGGGCAGAATGCAGTATGACTTCCAGGGAGCAAGAGCAAGTCTTAATCCGAGAACTTATACAGCGCCGATGCCTCAACGTTTATCTGCTCCGATTTTAGACGGCGGTAATACAAATATTAAAATTGATAACGGCTCTGATTATATGAAGGGTCAAATCATCGGCGGAGTTGTCGGCGGAGTATTGCAAGGCGTATTTGGTATGCTGAACAAACAGGGAGCCGGAACGGTTGGTTCTGTTGCATCACCTCAAACAACGGCAGGAAGTCAACTCGGTTCAGCAATGGAAGGACTTGGCGGTGTTCACACAGCAACAACACTATCTTCTGCAACTGCAACAAATGCACTAAATGCAATGACACAAGCGACAACAGCAGGTGATTTAAGTCAGGCAATTACCGGAGCTGAGGCTGAATATAATACTATGAAAGCCAATGATCCGCAATTGAAAGCGGCTGCGGATGATGCTCAAAAGAACCTTCAAACATTACAAGATACAGTTGGCAGAGAACAAGCTAACGTTAAAGGTTTAGAAGATACAATTGCTAATTCTGAACAACAACTTACAGGTTTGAATGCAGAACTAAATAAACTGGATGGCGGCTATAAACTGGCATGTGATGATGTTGACAGTAAAACAACATTATATGAAAATGCTCAAAAGAGTGTTGCAGATGCTCAGGCAGGTTTAGATAGTGCAAATGCACTTCCGGAAGATGACCCGACAAAGAGTGCAAAAGTAGAAGAGGCTACCAGAAAGTTACAAAGTGCAAAATCAGCAGAGGCTCTTGCAAAGAAAAGTCTTGATGCTGCTGAGACAACAAAAAAAGAAACATTTGACAAACTCGGTGCTAAAAAAGATGAAGTTAAAAAGGCAGAAGATAATATCAAAGCACAAAAAGAGGATATAAAGAATGCAAAAGCAGGTTTGGAAGATGCTAAGAAAAAACTTGAAACGGCTAAGAAAGCATTAGATGGTGCTAAGAGTGCAATAAAAGCATACACAGATAATGCAAAAGATATGGCAGCTCTTGGTAAAGCAATTGAAAATAACAAAAAACGTTTGGCAAAATTGCAGGAATCCGAACAAAGAGAACTCGGGAGTTTGAATAATAAAATACAAAACGATGAGGCACAAAACGACAGATTATCTAAAAAAGTTGATGGTTCTGACGGATATTCAAAACGTGAAGTTCGTAATTTGAACAAAATTCAACAGAACAATGCAGAAAATGAAGTTCGCAGAGGCAGAGCTTCTGAGATTATAAGCAGTCAGTTAAAAATGCAAACTCCAATGAGAGGTGCTGACGGAAATGATTATAAAAAGCTTGATATCAACGGTCAAACATACTATTCAAGAAATGACCAAATGATTACAGAAGAAGAATATAAGGCGGCAGTTGGAGCATAAACTTAATCAAACTTTAACAA
>CAMHMW010000076.1 GCA_946186335.1 uncultured Candidatus Melainabacteria bacterium | reverse complement strand
CGAAATTCTGCCGAAGTATAAATGTGTAATTATTTAATATTTCCAAGGAGTGTATGAGATGTCTGAAAAAAAGATTATGGATGTAGAAGATTTAATGATTGATTACGCTGAAATGACCAGTTTTGATTTTGGTTCATTGTCAAATGAAGAAATGGATACCCTAAACAAAATTACAAACAGCGAATATTCAAAAAAACCGTTTGCATTTAAGTACGGAAACTTCAAATTTATTGATTTGTTCCGTTCTTGGATGGTTGAAGAAAACTAACGGACAACATTAAATAAAAGACGGATAAAAAGTAAGGAGTATAAAAAACAAAAAGCAGCAAAGATGCATAAGCTGTTGATTTGGAGAAATGTGTCATGGACGAAAAAGAACTTTTTGAACAGGGTTGTTTTCTTCCCGGTTGGGCAACCGACGAAAAAGAAGAAACACCGATATCACAGGTATATGTAAGGCAGCATAAGGATTTGCCGACATTACTGAAAGAACTGGATGAAATTAAAGAAAAAATTCAGGAAATTCAGGCTCGCCAGTGGCAATTGTCAAGAAAAATCTATTTTCATGATAATCAGCTGGCACAAGAGTAACGACTACCGGACACACATACATAATAAAACAAATTTTCGCCATAAAACAACGTTTTATGGCTTTTCGTTTTAGAATTTAAACCCCTGACGTTTTGCACCCTGCATCATTTTCATGGCTTTTACCATAGCCTTTTTCTCTTTTGATTTGTCACCTTTTCCAAATCCGCCGAACATTTTTTGCAATTTTCCCATACCGCCCATCATCTGACGCATTTGTTCAAACTGTTTTACATACAAATTAACTGTGTGTAAATCCATTCCGCAGCCATTTGCAATGCGTTTTTTGCGGCTTGTGTTCATCAATTCGGGAAATTCTCTTTCCTCGGGTGTCATACTCTGTATAAAGACTTCAATTTTTTTAAATTCTGTATCAGTTGCGTGCGAAATCTTTTCTTTATCTGCCTGTTTCAGATTTACCCCCGGTATCATTCCCAAAATCTGATCCATTGAACCAAACATTTTCATTTGTTTTTGCATGTTCAAAAAATCATTATATGAAAATTCCGCTTTTTGCATTTTTTCCTGCATTTTTAGGGCTTCTTTTTCATCAAAAACTTCCTGCGCACGTTCAACAAGAGAAACAATATCGCCCATTCCCAAGATTCTTGTTGCCATTCTCTCGGGATAAAAATCTTCAAGAGCATTAAGTTTTTCACCCGTTCCGGTTAATTTAATCGGTTTTCCGGTACAGTGAACAATAGATAATGCTGCACCACCCCGTGAATCACCGTCTAATTTTGTTAAAACCAGACCTGTCAAACCGATTTGGGCATCAAAATTTTCCGCAACATGAACCGCCTCCTGTCCTGTCATCGAATCAACAACAAGCAGTTTTTCATGCGGTTGATAAACCTTGTCAATAATCAAAAGTTCTGCCATCATCTCGGTATCTATCTGCAAACGGCCGGCAGTATCTAAAATCAGAACATTGAAACCGTTATCTTTTGCATAATTTATTGCTTTTCTGACAATATCCTGAACATCTGTTGAACCTTCAAGCGAAAATACTTCACATCCGATTTTTTCGCCAAGAGTTTTTAATTGGGTGATAGCAGCGGGACGATATACATCACATGCAACCAACAACGGATTTTTACCCTCTTTTTTTAATTTAACGGCAAGTTTTGCAGAGGATGTGGTTTTCCCCGAACCCTGCAAACCAAGCATCATTATTAAACTCGGATGACCTGTGAGATTTAGCGGACTCAATTCTTTTCCCAGTATTTCAACAAGTTCATCGTTTACGATTTTGATAAGCTGCTGGGAAGGGTTCACTCCCTGCAATACATTTTCGCCCTCAGCCTTGTCTTTTATGGAGGAAATAAAGGCTTTTACGACACGTAAATTGACGTCGGCTTCCAGTAATGCACGTCTGATTTCACGCAAAGCCTCCTGCATATTATCCTGTGTCAATTCCTGTGAATGAGTTTTTGCTATTATATTCTGTAATTTTTCGCTTAAATTATCAAACATTTCATATCCCTTTTAAACAAATTATCTGATGAAAATGTTAGCATAAAAACGAAATAAAGTTAAATTATTATTTGATACAGGCGCCGGTTCCGGTTGCTTGTCCGTTATAAGTGTATTTAACAAAGGAACACCTTTTACCGGTATATGTTTTACCGCCGAGAGAAACCGGCGGAATACCTTTTCTGCGAGGGCAGGCATTCTCATGAGTTTCAAGTTTTATATCTTTTGCTCCCGCTTTCATAAGTTTTTGATAATACTCGACATAGTCATTTCCGTTAAGCATTGCTTTTGCAAGTTGCTGTGCTGTTGCAGAAACCGAAGACCCGCCGTAACTGCCCGAACTTGTCGGAATTGTTCTGTTTGTAACCGGAACATTTGGTTGAGATGTCGCAGAATTTTTTTTGTATGCACCTTCAGTACTTCCTGATGAAGATGGTGTTGAAGAAACCGGACCTGTCGGCATATTAACCGCATAAGACATTAAACCGAAACTAAATACTAATATAAGTGATAATATTGTTTTTTTCATAAGAACCTCCAATACTACCATTATAACATGTTTTTTTAACTTTTTAAATATAAAAATTGATATTACTTAATATTAAAAATAAAAATATATGAAAATAAATATGTTTATATTTTAATATAAGTGTAGGTGTGACACTAAATTTTCGGAGACTCAAAATGAAAGTACAATTAACCCCAAATTCTACAATATTAAAGGTAGGAATATCAGAATCAAGAAAACAAAACAGAAGAATACCGTTTTTATTCAATGTTGTGAAAAATGAAATTGTTGACAAGCACGGACTTCCCGCAAGTTATAATAACAGCAGCAGGGGATATATTGTTTTGCCCAGAGTAACAAGAGAAATTCTTTCCGAACTGAATAAGTGCGGTATTCAGTATAGAGCAAAAGTGATTTAATTATTTCAAAAAGTTTATACAGTCAGCCCTGTTTACAACAACCTGTTTTCCCGTGTCTAAATTCTTTATGGATACGTGGTGTTTTTCAATTTCGTCTTCACCGAGAATAAGAGCATATTTTGCAATTTTCGATGCTTTTTCAAGTTGTTTTGTGAATTTTTTATTTGCCAAATCAAATTCAACATTCAGACCTTCCCCGCGTAATTCTTCCGCAAAAATGAAACCATCTGTTTTAAAGTTTGTGACAATATAAGCATCCAGTCTTTTTGATTCTTTTTTAGGTAATAATGAAATCAGACGCTCCATTCCCATAGCAAAACCGATAGCAGGAGTAGGTTCTCCGCCGAGCTGCTCTACGAGATGGTCATATCTTCCACCGCCGCATACGGCATTTTGTGACCCCAAACTTTTTGACTTGATTTCAAAAACAGTTCTGTTATAATAATCTAAACCTCTTACAAGGTGTTTATCTTCTTTGTAATGAACATTTAATTTGTCCAGATACATTTTTAATTCGTCATAGTGTGCTTTGCAATCATCACACAGAAAATCAGACATTATAACATCCTGAATTTCGTTTTTGGCATAAATATATTTGCAGTCCTCAACCTTGCAATCCAAAAGTCTTAACGGATTTGTTTCAAATCTTTTCTGACAGTCTTCGCATAAGTCGTTAAGATAAGGTCTGATTGCTTCTTTCAGTTTCTTTTTGAATTCTTCTCTGCATTTTGGACATCCGAGAGAATTTAACTCAACCTCAAGATGACTTAAACCAAGCGATTTTAGGAAATTAACCGCGGTCAGGATAATTTCTGCATCAGCAACGGGTTTTTCGATTCCGAACATTTCAACCCCGACCTGATGAAATTGTCTTTGACGTCCGGCCTGAGGTCTTTCATAGCGGAACATCGGACCTTTGTACCATAATTTTACCGGAGAAGGTAATCTTGACATTCCGTTTTCAATAAATGAACGAACAACCCCCGCTGTATTTTCCGGTCTTAAAGTTATTGAACGGTTACTTCTTTCAAAGGTGTACATTTCCTTATTTACAATATCGGTTGTTTCTCCGACCCCTCTTGAAAAAAGTTCGGTAACTTCAATAATCGGTGTTCTTATTTCTTTATAACCGTATTTTGAAAAAACATCTTCTGCTGTTTTTTCTACAAAATGCCACATATCAATATCCTGTGGCAATATATCCTTTGTTCCTTTTAAAACTTTTAATATTTCGCTCATAGAAAAATTATATCATAAAAATTTTATTTTAGGTGACTTGTTTTAGTTTGTTAATGCTATCACTTATGAAAGTAAAAACATGATGACAATGGAAAAAGCAGACATAGACTGGTCAAACTTAGGTTTTGGATATTACAAAACTGACGTCAGATTTGTTGCAAATTACAAAGACGGCAAATGGGATGAAGGTGAATTAACAACCGATGAAAATATTGTAATGAATGAATGTGCGGGTGTTTTACAGTATGCTCAGACATGTTTTGAAGGCATGAAAGCATATACAACACAAGACGGAAGAATTGTTATTTTCCGTCCCGATATGAATGCCCAAAGAATGTACGAAACGGCTCAAAGACTTGAAATGCCTCCATATCCGCAGGAAAAATTTGTGGAAGCGGTTAAAAAAGTTGTAAAATCTAATCTGAAATATGTTCCGCCATTCGGAACAGGTGCAAGTCTTTATATAAGACCTTATATGTTTGGTATAGCACCTGTAATGGGCGTGAAACCGTCATCAGAATATCAGTTCAGAGTGTTTGTATCTCCGGTAGGTCCTTATTTTAAAGGCGGTGTAAAGCCTATAACGCTTACCGTAAGTGATTTTGACAGAGCAGCGCCGAGAGGAACGGGACATGTTAAAGCCGGTTTAAACTATGCAATGAGTTTGCATGCAATAGTTGAGGCACATAAAAACGGATATGCCGAAAATCTTTATCCTGATGCCAAAACAAGAACAAAAGTTGAAGAAACCGGCGGTGCAAACTTCTTCTTTGTTACCAAAGATAACAAGATAGTAACTCCGAAATCAGACAGTATTCTTCCGTCAATCACAAGACGTTCTCTGATGTATGTTGCAAAAGAATATTTGGGACTTGAAACGGAAGAAAGAGAAGTTTATTTAACGGAACTTTCTGAATTTAAAGAATGCGGACTTTGCGGAACAGCTGCCGTTATTTCTCCTGTCGGCAAAATTGTCGATCACGGAAAAGAAATCTGTTTCCCGTCAGGTATGGAAAAAATGGGTGAAATTTCCCAAAAATTATATGATACTTTAACAGGTATTCAGTCAGGTAAAATTAAAGCACCTGACGGATGGATTGTTGAAGTTGCATAAGAATAAATAAGGCAATTATATACTTTTTAGCACCAAATTTACCAAAAACCTCGTCATTCAGAGGGCTTTAGCCCGAAGAATCTGTTTTATATAATAGATTCTTCGCTTTGCTCAGAATGACGGTACTTTTAGCCTGTAACATTCTATATAGTTACCATAAATAATATAAAGACTTAATCAAACTTACAATTGACTGCCTGTGGCTTTGTATAATCCTATATAATTCACAAGGCAGTTAATTCTGTCATTTACAACTGCTTTATCAGTAAATAATACGTTTTCCTTAACCTGAGTTAAGTCCAGTTTTGAGATAACTCCCTGTTCATATTTGCTTGTACTCATACCGAAATCCTGACGTTCAAGTTCTGCCTGTTTTTTTATGTCAGCATATCTTTTTTCGTCAAGTTTTATGGTTAAAAGAGCATCATTTACCTCCTGAATAGCAGTCAGGTTAGTTTTGTAATAGTTATTCAAAACTCTTTCGTATTCGTCTTTTTTAAGTTTCAAGTTGGCAATTCTTCTTCCGCCCGTAAACAACGGTAACATAGCCCCGCCTGCTATTGCTGCAAGAGCGCCTCTTGTAGAAAACATACTTCCCAAATCACTTGCGAGAAACGTTGCAATTCCCGTTATGTTAAAAGTCGGTAAAAATTCTTTTTTGGCAACACGAACATCGATTCCCGCTTTTTCCACCATTTTTTCGGCTTTTTTGTAATCGGGTCTTTCGGAAATTACATCGGATGAAACTTCTGCCGGAATATTTCCTGAAAAATTAAGTTCATCATAACTTATTCTTGTTATTTCTTCCGCATTATTCGGGTTTTCTCCTATCAAAACACACAGTTGATTTAACAGTTTTAAACGCTGCTTTTTATATTCGGTCAAATCTGTATCACCTGCAATATAAGACTTGTTTGCTTTTACTGTGTCTGATGTTGAAGTTAAACCTTCTTTATTTCTTAAAAGCATAAGTTCATAAATCAATTTTCTGTCAGCAACAATTTGCTCCTGCAATTCAATCATTTTATCGAGTTTTACTATGTTCAGATAAGTTGTTCCGACAGCAGATGCGATAGCAATATATGCGGCGCGTTCGTCCTGCAAAGATGCTTCATACTCTTTCTTTGATGCCTTTGTTTTGTCGTGATTTTTAAGGAACAAATCCAGTTCGTAATTTGCAAAAGCCGGAGTTGCAAATGTCCAGTCAGCATTTGTGTAGCCGGAATTTTTAACATAAGCTGGTGAAAAACCAACGGTTGCGGTCGGTAATTCGTTTGCAAACTGTGCTTTTACAGCCTGATAATATTCATCCACCGCAATGGTTGCGTTTTTGAGGTCATAGTTATTTTTTATCGCCCTGTCTATATAACCCTTTAAAATATCGTCATTAAAATTATTCCACCATTCGTAATTGATATATTCATATTTAAAATCATTACTTTTGGCTCTTTGTTTGTGGGTTTTTGATATAGAAACCTTTTTTGTTGTTTTTGTTGATTTATCACTGATGGCAAGAGCGGATAACGGAGTCACTTCCGTTATTATAAAACTTGCCAACAATAATGTAATAATAGTCTTTTTCAATGTTTTATCCTTTTCGTAAAATAATTGCTTGCAATTTATATAACTGTATGATAACATAATATTGTTGCAAATGCAACACATTAATTTTACAACAGGTCTGAAAAAGATACCATCATGCAGCAGGAAAAACATTTTATAAATTCTATTTATTATCAGTTAGAGCAAACGGCTAAATATTGTAAATATTTGGGTAATCAACTGTTTGAAAAACTGAATTTTGAAATTCCGCTGGATGAGTTTGTAGTATTAGATACAATATTGGTACATGGTGAGATTTGCCAGAGAGATTTGGCAAAACTTATATTAAAAGACAGACCTTCAACCGGCAGACTGTTAAATTCTCTGGAAGAAAAAGGATTGATCGAAAGATTTGCGGATACAAAAAATAACAGACTTGTCAGAAAAACGAAGTTAACGGCAAAAGGTCAATGTGTAACAGAACAAATAACAAATGTACTAAAAGAATATTTTGCAAGGTTTCCTGTTCTTTCGGGTGAAAAAGTTTTAGATTTAAAAACCCGTATTCAGGAATTTAAAGACGGTCTGGAAAAAGAAGTGGAAATGAAAATATAAGAGGTTATAAATATGGAAGAAAATCAACAAAATCAGCAATCAACTGAAGAAACAAAAACAGTAAAATCAAAAGGAATAAAAAGAAAAATAACAATTGTAGTTGCCGTAATACTTTTGATTGCCGGCGGAATTTATCTTGCAAATGAAATGAAATACCAGTCAACCGATGATGCCTATGTTGAAACAACAACAGTAAACGTTTCACCGAAAGTATCGGGACAAATTGAAGAAGTGTTTGTAAAAGATAACCAGTTTGTAAAAGAGGGCGATTTGGTTGCAACTATTGAAGACGCGGACTACAAAGTCAGACTGGAACAGGCTGATGCAAATTATGAAAAACTAAAATTTGACCAGTCAAATGCCAAGGCAAATTTATTAGCCTCCGAATCAAATATCACACTTGCCCAAAAAGATTTGGAAAGATATACAATTCTGTATGAACAAGGTGCAGTTTCAAAACAAACACTTGATGAAGCACAGGTCAAATATGACAGGGCAAAAGCAGGCTTAACTCAGGCGCAGCAGTCATTATTCTCATCAGATAATGAAACCACTGTTGCAGATGCAAATTTAAGAACGGCAAAAGCCGCAAAGGATAAAGCAGAACTTGATTTATCCTATACAAAAATTTATGCGCCCCAGTCCGGTACGGTTTCTTCCCGCAGGGTTGAAAAAGGTATGTTTGTAACGGCAGGTTCTCCGTTATTTACTCTTGTACCGGAAAATGTCTGGGTTGTTGCAAACTATAAAGAAAGCCAATTAAAAGGCATGAAACCGGGTCAGCCTGTTGATATTAAGATAGATGCTTACCCGAACCACGTATTTAAGGGAAAAATTGACTCTATACAAAGAGCATCAGGTGCAAAATCAAGCCTGTTTCCTCC
>CAMHMW010000075.1 GCA_946186335.1 uncultured Candidatus Melainabacteria bacterium | reverse complement strand
TAATCCATATTAAAGATGAAAGAAATTGGTTGAAAAACAACCCACCACAAAAGCCAATTGAGAATATCAAAGAAGGATACGAAGCATTAGACAAGGTGGCTTTTCAAATGCCATTAGCAGCAAGAGATGCTCATTTTATAACTAAAGACCTTGATACAGATGTAGCAGCTAATATGGAACGAAGATTGAAAGAACAACTGCATCGTGAACAGGGGTTTGGAACTTGGAAAAAATAGAAAATAAATAAATTTACTTAAATAATTAAATCGTTAAAAAAAAGGAAGTGAAACAACATCACTTCCTGTTTTTTATGCAGCAAGTAGGTTGGGTGAAACCCAACAAAAATCTGCCGAGCCACCATCTATTGTTCTTGTCCAATACCATGGTTTGGGCAGGGGTGGATTGTCTTGGATTTGCTCCACGCTCACAGAGTTTTGTTTTCGGTACTTCGTACCTGTCAACAAAATCTGTTCGCTATCCGGCATAAATGCCGTCCGCAAATCCGCTCGAACCACCAGAATAGTGCTTCTCGTCCTACCTCCTTGAAATAAAAAAAGAAGGCAGATGAACTACCTTCTTTTTTATTTGGGCAGGGGTGGATTCGAACCACCGTACTCTCGCGAGAACAGATTTACAGTCTGTCGCCTTTAGCCACTCGGCCACCTACCCATATTTAATTTTCATTTTCCACTCTCACCGCTTGTCAGGCTTTTAAAAATTTGCCCTTGACGAGACTTGAACTCGTGACCTCTCCCTTACCAAGGGAGTGCTCTACCTCTGAGCCACAAGGGCTTGAGTGATTTTTCAGTAAAAAAGCCGGTAATGGGACTCGAACCTACAACCTACGGTTTACAAAACCGTTGCTCTGCCAATTGAGCTATACCGGCACGTGTTTGTAAAAAAATTATATGCAAAAAAATTTTTACTGTCAAGTGGGCGGTTTCTGTGATGTTTTTATATCCGAAATTTTCGTTTGTGCTAAAATATTTCTTGTTTAATGAGGATATTTTATTATGATTAAAGCAATTTCACCAATAGTTTTATTACTTATTTCAAATATATTTATGACATTTGCGTGGTACGGACATCTCAAATTCAGAAATTCCGCACTCTGGCTTGTCGTACTGGTTAGCTGGGGAATAGCTCTTTTTGAATACTGCTTTCAGGTTCCGGCAAATCGCATAGGCTACGAAACCTACAACGCCGCACAATTAAAAACTATTCAGGAAGTTATTACTCTTGTGGTGTTCAGTTTCTTTTCCGTTTTTTATCTAAAAGAACAGTTTAAGTGGAATTATTTGGTCGGCTTTGTCCTGATTATTCTTGCGGTATTTTTTATATTTAAAAAATGGTAAATTATAGCTGTTATTAATGAAAGCGGCGGGATTTCCTTCGGAAATCCCGCCGTTTTACTCTTATTAAGTTTGTTCAATTAAGCGTCTGCCTGAAGTCTTTTGATTGCAAGAACAAGTCTTGATTTTTTTCTTGCAGCGGTATTTTTGTGCAAAATACCTTTTACAACAGCTTTATCACATAATTGATATGCTTTTGAAATTGCTGCATTCAATGCATCTTTATCTTCACTAGTTGCAAGTTCCAATGCTTTTTTCAAAGCAGTTTTAATTGATGATTTGAATGCTACATTTTTTTGTCTGTTTGCTTCGGCTATTAACACTCTTTTTTTAGCAGATTTAATATTTGCCATAATTGAATTTACCTTTCCTTTTCTTTTTGCGATTAATGACTTCGCAACTACTCGTTGAGGATGTGAGTATCATTATTAAACCCGAAAAAAAAATTTTTTGCAAGCAGAAATGCACACTTTTAATATATTGTTAAGATAGAATGTAAAATCGTTGAAAATTTTAAATTTTTATAGGACAATTTTCGTGTGTAGCTTTTGGAAGTAAAACTATGAAAAATATAAATATAACAAACACGAGGGAGGCAATTTAATGGATATTTTTTCAATATTTACGCTATGCGGCGGATTGGCCTTCTTTTTATACGGAATGATTGTAATGTCTGCGGGACTTGAAAAAATTTCCGGCGGTAAACTGGAAAAACTTCTCGAGCAACTGACATCAAGCCCGCTCAGAGGCTTTCTTGTCGGTGTCGGAATGACTATTGCTGTTCAAAGTTCTTCTGCGGTTTCGGTTATGCTTGTCGGATTCGTTAACTCCGGTATTATGAAACTCGGGCAGACCATCGCAATAACTTTGGGTTCAAACATCGGAACAACCGCAACCTCTTGGATTTTGAGTTTGTCAGGTATTCAAAGCACAAACTTCTTTTTAAGACTTTTGAAACCCGAATCGTTTTCCCCGCTTTTGGCTCTTTTGGGTGTAATTTTACTTATGACAACCAAAAATAATTACTCAAGAAGAAAGCCAATTGGTTCGTTTTTGATAGGATTTGCGGTATTAATGTTCGGTATGGGGCTTATGTCATCTTCGATGTCCCCTCTTGCGCATGACCCTAATTTCACAAATATATTAACCCTTTTCAGAAACCCGATTTTGGGCTTATTGGTCGGCTTAATAGTTACGGCGGTAATTCAGAGTTCTGCCGCATCTGTCGGTATGCTGCAAGCCTTATCAATGACGGGAAGTATTCCTTATGTTGTGGCTGCCCCAATTGTTGCCGGTCAAAACATCGGAACATGTGTAACAGCCCTTTTATCAAGTATCGGAGTAAATACAAATGCGAAAAAAGTTGCAGCAATGCATATCATTTTTAACATCACCGGCGCAATTGCCTTTCTCATTTTGTATGAATTATTTATACACCTTGTTAACCCGCTGACAAGTATGTCAAATCCCTTCGGGATTGCGCTTGTTCACACCGCCTACAATGTCGTAACCGTCCTTGTATGTTTTCCGCTCAGTAAGGTCTTATTAAAGGTTGTTAACACCGTTATTAAAGATAAAACGGAAGAACACGAGGTTATTCTTGATGAACGTCTGCTCTTAAACCCGTCAATTGCAGTTGCTCAATGCTATAAAGCAACCGGAACCATGGCAAAAATAACAAGAGAAACTCTGACACTTTCCGTAAAAATGCTCAAACACTATAACCCCAAAGCGGCGGAAGTCATTGACAGAAACGAGGTTATGATAGACAAATATCAGGATACTCTTGAGGCGTTTTTACAAAAACTTTCGGCACGTGAATTGTCGGAAGAAGACAGCAGCAGAATTTCACAACTCGTATTATCGATTTCGGATTTTGAAAAAATTGCTGACCACGCAATACACATCTTAAATATTGCAACAAAAATGCACACCAAAGAATGGACACTTTCACCGGATACAATTGATGAATTAAAACGGGTGGTTAATGCGGTTAAAGAAGTTTTTGACGTTACCGTTAATGCGTTCATCTATCAGGATATTGCATCAGCATACCACGTTGAACCGCTGGAGCAGGTTGTGGATGATATTGCATACTTTGCAAAGAAAAATCATATTAAACGTGTGAAAACGGCTAAAGCCCATATTAAAAGAGGGTTCGTTTACGCTGAAATTCTGAACGATTTGGAAAGAATTTCAGACCATTGCTCTAATATTGCAACAAATACAATTCAGTCGGCTAACGTTTCAATACCTAAACATATACTGAAAAACCAGTTAAAAGAAGCCGACATCGGTGAATTTAGTTCAAAAGTTGAAGAATTCAGAGAAAAATACAAAGTTGAACCAATGTCTGTATAAGGATTATAAATATGACAATATTATTAACAAAAGAAAATGAAAGAGTAATTCATTGTGCAACCCATCCGGTATCAATAGCGGAAGCGGATTGTATGCACAGAATAAAACCTGTTTTATTTTTTAATCACATGCAGGAACTTGCGGCAAGTGCCATTGAAAAATACGACATTCGTTACGGATGGAGCGAACTGTTAAGACAGGGATACGCGTGGTTTTTAATGAAATACAGAGTTGAATTTGATTCTTTCCCGACAGATGTCAGCGAAATAAAGATTTTGACCGAAAGCCGAGGATGCAGAAGAATAAACGCTTACCGTGATTTTGAAGTTTTTGATAACACCACCGGAAACAGAATTTTAAAAGCGGCATCGTGCTGGGTAGTCGTTGATATTGAAAACAAATCAGTTATAAATATACAAAAAGAATTTCCTGAATTTTTAGCTTTTGAAGACAGGGAAGATGATTTGGCATATCAAAAACTCAGGCCGATTAACGAAACGGATTTTGAAAAAACTTTCCATGTCCGCTATGACGATTTGGATATAAATAACCATGTGAATAATACCGTCTATATTTCATGGGCATTAGAGGCTCTGGACTACGATTTCAGGAGGACTAACAACATAAAAGCAATGGATATATATTTTAAACATGAAGTAACTTATGGAGAAGATATAATATCAAAAGTAAAATACGACAGGGAAAATAATATGACGGAACACCTTATGACAAATGCCGCAACAGGCGAAGAACTCTGCCTTTTAAAGATTGAATTTACGGCAGTATAATTATTTATGTTATAATGTTTTCCGAAATATAAATACGATAGGGAGAATACAAAAATATATGAAAGAGAATGTACTATACAGACTTGATGTTAACACTAAATTATACGGAGAAAGAATTGCTCTTGGAAAAAGAAACAGATACGGCTGGAAAGAATTGACATATAAAGGTTTGGGATTGTTGACCAAACAGTTGGCAAGTTATTTAATTCACGAATTACAACTGCAAAAAGGTGATAAACTTGCTATCTTATCCGAATCCATGCCTGAAATGGGTGCATGCCTTTTTGGCTCCGTTATTTCTGGACTGATAACAGTTCCGTTGGATAATAAACTCACATTATACGAATTGGAATCAATACTTTCAAATTGTCAGCCGAAAGTTATGACGGTTTCTCAGGCAAATTTGGAAAAAGCAGTTGAATTGCAAAAACGTATTCCATCTATCGAACACATCATCATAATGGACGAACCCAGAACGGACAGCAAATACCCGAGTCTGTATAATATTCAGTCTGAGGGAGATTGCAGATGGCGTCACCGTTCACTTAAAGATACCGCTCTGATAATCTATACATCAGGAACAACTGGAGCGCCAAAGGGGGTTCAGACGACTTTTGGGAATATGATTACTCAGGTTCTTGAAATGTCAAAGGTTTTACCCGAAATTTTACCGTCAGAATGCGTAAATCTTTTGTCAATTTTGCCGATGAACCATTTGTTTGAACTGACGGTCGGTTTTGCGGCGTTTTTAAACAGAGGCTCATCAATTTATTATCCTCAGAGTTTGAAACCGAATGATGTCTTAGCAGATATGAGAGAAAAGAAAATTGATTTCATGATTGTTGTACCTGCATTTTTGAAACTTTTAAAAACAACCATCGAAGCGGATATTCGTTCGTGGTCTGATGATGAAAAATCATTGTTTGAAAAATCTTATGCGGCTGCGGAATACATAACCGATTACTCTATCAGACGTCAATTGTTCAGAAGTATTCTGGCAAAATTCGGCGGAAACTTCTACGGATTTATCGCAGGAGGCGCACCGCTTGACCCTGCTATCGGCGAATTTTTTGAAAGAATAGGTATAAAAATCTTCCAAGGTTACGGCTTATCAGAAACCAGCCCTGTTATTTCAATGGACAGAGGAGATGACAGAAAACTTGCATCTGTCGGACCAATTTTGGATTCTTATGATGCAAAAATTGACCCCGACACCGGTGAACTGCTCGTAAAAGGTCCTTCTGTAATGAAAGGGTACTATAATAACCCCGAAAAGACAGCGGAGGTTTTAGAACCTGACGGCTGGTTACACACTGGGGATAAGGGAAGAATTGATGAAGATGGCAGACTCTATATCACCGGTCGTCTGAAAAATATGATTGTTCTGTCAGGCGGTAAAAAAGTTTTCCCCGAAGAAGTTGAAACCGTACTTGAAAACAATCCGAATTTTGCGGAGATATGCGTATTCGGAGCAACAAGAAAGACGGGAGCAAAGGACGGTACGGAAGAAATTATGACGGTTATCGTGCCGACACAACAAATTCTGGAGCGTTTTTCGGATGAAGATGAATTGCAGTCTTTTATAGTTAAAGAAGTAAAAGAACTTTCCGTTCAACTTGCTCCATACAAACGACCGGTAAATATAATTGTGAGAAAGAAACCGCTTCCGAGAACTTCTACAAACAAAGTTAAACGAAATATCGTAAAAGAAGAAACTTTGGCTTTGAATTAGTTTTAAGTTTTATTTCATAAAAATTTGCAAAAGTTCATGTTTATTGTATGATGTTAACGGATACACTGGTCCGATAGGCTTTGCCCTAGTCGGGGGATAAATATAAATGTCCCTAAACGGTACAAGTTGTTTGATTACCCTGATGGGACAGTGTTTCCCGTAGTACAATACATTAATATAAAGGAGAAAACCGATGCCAACAGCATCTATGATTGAACTTTTGGAAGCAGGTGTACACTTCGGACACCAAACACAAAGATGGAACCCTAAAATGAAACCGTATATTTACGGTGCAAGAAACGGTATTTATGTTATCGATTTGAGAAAAACTACCGATTTGTTAGACGCTGCTTATGAACTTGTAAGAGATTATGCAGCAAAAGGAAGAAATGTTCTTTTTGTAGGTACAAAAAAACAGGCAGCAGAAGTTGTTGCTGAGGAAGCAAAAAGAGCAGGTGCATACTACATTAACCGCAGATGGTTAGGCGGCATGTTGACTAACTTTGAAACTATAAGAGGCAGAGTTAACAAATTAAAAGAACTTGAAGAATTTATCAGCAACGGTTATGTTGACAAACTTCCGAAAAAGGAAGTCGCTCAGTTGAACAGACAACTCACAAAATTGTCAAAAACCTTGGGCGGTATCAAAGAGATGAGAGGATTGCCGGATGTAATCTTTATCGTTGACCAGACAAAAGAAGAAATTGCCATCAAAGAAGCAAACAAACTCGGCATACCTGTTATTTGTCTTGCTGATACAAACGCTGATCCCGATGGTATCAACTATATAATTCCGGGTAATGATGATGCTATCAGATCTATTAAATTAATTACTTCAAAACTTGCTGACGCTGTTTTGGAAGGAAAGCAACTCAGAGAAGCAAAAGCAAACACTTCCAAGAAAATTGAAAAAATAACGGCAGAAGATGCAGGTGTTGCAGAAGAATCTGCTGTTGAAACAACAGAAGAAGTTAAAGTTGAAGAATAATTAAATACTTCAAATAAAAGAAGGAGAAAAAAATAATGAATATTACGGCTCAAATGGTAAAAGAACTCCGTGACAAAACAGGCGCAGGCATGATGGATGCAAAAAAAGCACTTGTTGAAGCTGACGGAGATATGGATAAAGCAGCTGAAGTATTACGTCAAAAAGGTATTGCTTCTGCTGAAAAGAAAATGGGCAGAATTGCAGCAGAAGGCAGAGTTGACTCATTCGTTGATGATTCCTGCGGTGCTTTAATTGAAGTTAACTGCGAAACAGACTTCGTTGCAAAAAATGACGATTTCAAAACATTAACTTCAAAAATGGCAAAACACGTTGCTGAATTAAATCCTGCAGACGTTGATGCTTTCTTAAATTCAACATGTCCTGATTGCGGTAAAGTAATCGGTGATGCTTTGAAAGAAAAAATCGCATCTATCGGTGAAAAAATTACCGTAAGAAGATTTGTAAGATATGAAGGCGCTGTTGCATCATACATCCACAACGGTAAAATCGGTGTTTTGTTAAGCACTGATAAAAAAGATGCTGAACTTATGAACGACATCTGCTTACACATCGCATCATCAGCACCGAAATTCGTATCCCGTGCAGAAATTCCTCAATCTGAAATAGATGAAGAAACAAGAATTGAAATGGGTAAAGAAGATTTGTTGAAAAAACCTGAAAACATCAGAGCAAAAATTGTTGAAGGTCGTGTAAACAAATTAATGGCTGAAAGATGCTTACTTGAACAACCGTTTGTTAAAGATCCTAACCAAACAATCGCTCAGCTTATTGAAGGCAAATTAACAATTAAAGCCTTCACAAGATGGGAATTGGGTGAAGGTCTTGAAAAACGTCAGGACAACTTTGCAGAAGAAGTTATGGCTCAGGTTGGCGGTAACTAATAAGCAAATAAATTTAAAATTTTAGGCAAACTCCTCATTTTTGGGGAGTTTGTTTTTGGTCCAGATATTCTATGACCAAATCAATTGCCTCTCTGACAGTCATTTTCGAAATTTCTTCATCCGTAATTTCTTTTCCGTTTACAAGTTTAAAACTGTCTTTGATTAATTGATACAGTTCATCTCTGTCAACATAACCGTCTTTGCGGGTTAATAAAAACGCATCTTTACCGCTGTTATAGGCATCTTGATTTAAGGGCAAGCCGTCA
>CAMHMW010000074.1 GCA_946186335.1 uncultured Candidatus Melainabacteria bacterium | reverse complement strand
TGGACAGAAGGTGAAAATGCCGCACTTGAAATGGGCGTTATGGGTTTAAATAAAGAACTCATAAAAACATTAGGACGTTTGTATTACAGAACAAGTTACGGTCAGAATGTCTTAAAACACTCCCTTGAAGTCGGTCATATTGCAGGCATGCTTGCCGCAGAACTCGGTGCAAATGAAAAAATTGCCAAAAGAGCCGGCTTGCTGCACGATATAGGAAAAGCTGTTGACCAGACTCAGGAAGGTACACACATTCAACTGGGTGTTGAAATTGCATCAAGATATGGCGAAAAACCCGAAATTCTGCATGCAATTGAGGCGCATCACGATGATGTTGTAGCAAACACAATTGAGGCGGTTCTTGTTAAGGTTGCGGATGCAATTTCGGCGGGTCGTCCGGGAGCAAGACGTGATACCCTTGAAATCTATATCAAACGTCTGCAAAAGATTGAAGAAATAGTTAACAGTTATGAAGGTATAAAACAGTCGTTTGCAGTTCAGGCGGGACGTGAAGTCAGAATTATCGTTCAGGCTGAAATGTTTGACGATTTGGCATCAGGTAAACTTGCCCGTGATGTTGCAAAACGTATTGAAAACGAACTGGATTATCCGGGTCAGATACGAGTTACGGTTGTAAGAGAATTCAGAACGACCGAGATAGCGAAATAATAATGTTAAGGCGTTAAGTTTTTCTTAACGTCTTAATTTCATAAAAGAAAACAATGGAAAATAGCAATACAATAAAATTAATATTTTTCGGAGATATTGTCGGTAAGCCGGGTCGGTTTGCCGTTAGAGATTTTTTGGCGGAAAACACAGGTGTTTATGATTTTGTTGTCGCAAATGTTGAAAATGCGTCACATGGTTTTGGTTTAACCGAAAAGAATTATAATGAATTTGTTGAATATGGTATAGATGCAATGACCTGCGGAAATCATATTTGGGATAAAAAAGATATTTATGCTTATGTTGAAACCGCGGACAGGTTGTTAAGACCGATAAATTATCCGAAAAATACTCCCGGTGTCGGCAGCCGTATAATTGAAAAAGACGGTTTTAAAGTCGGGGTTATAAATGTTTTGGGCAGGGTTTTTATGAATCTTGTTGATTCATACTGGGAACAGGTCGCAGAAGAAATAAAACGGATAAAAGAAATAACACCGATAGTTGTTCTTGATATTCATGCGGAGGCAACGGCGGAAAAGGTCTGTTTCGGAAAATACTGTTCGGAACTCGGGTTAAGTGCGATGTTTGGAACGCATACCCATGTTCAGACGGCTGATGAAAGTATTATGAATGGAATGGCGTATATTACGGATGCGGGATTTTGCGGCGCATCCGACGGGGTAATAGGTATGGATTACAATTCCTCATTATCAAGATTTTTGACGGCACTCCCCGAACGCTATGAGGTGGCACAAGGCAAAACAACTCAGGTTAATGCCGTGGAAGTTGAAATTGATGTAAATTCAGGAAAAGCCTTGTCCGTAAAAAGAGTTTTTTGTAGCAGGAATAATATAGAAAAGGAAGATGAAAGTGAAAAGGAAAACTGATTTACACATTCACACATACTATTCCGACGGGGTTTTTTCGCCGGAAAAAATTGTGGATACGGCAGTTGATGTCGGACTTGATGCTATCGCTATCACCGATCACGACAATATCTTAGCCTATGATGTCGCCCAAAAACACATCAAAGAAAATCACCTTGAGGACAAAATTGAAGTTATTCGGGGAATTGAAGTAAATACTTTGTACAAAAATTACGAAGTTCACATTTTGGGTTACTTAATGGATGTTGAAAATAAAGATTTTAAAGACCTTATAAAAGCACAACAGCAGGCAAGAATTAAGCAGACAAAAGAAATTCTTGCACTTCTTGCCAAAAAAGAAGGCATAAGAATTAAATTTGAAGATATTAAAAAACTCGTTGCGGAAGGCGGAAGTATCGGACGTCCGCATATTGCAAGAGCAATAACAAATGCCGGCGGCACAAACAATATTATGGATGCTTATGCAAAATACATCCACGATGATTCTCCCGTTTATGTTCAGAGAAAAACTGTTTCTCCGTTTGATGCGGTGGAAATAATTTATGATGCGGGCGGGATACCGGTTATTGCCCATCCTCACGACATCGATATAGCAGAACCGCTTATAAAAGAATTGATGTCTTACGGTTTGCGCGGGGTTGAGGCTTATCACAGAAAACACTCCCCTGCCTGTGTGGAATATTTCTCCTCAATTGCGGAAAAATTCGGACTAATTGTTACGGGCGGGTCTGATTTTCATACTCCAAATATTATGAACGGTCAGATAATTCTGGGTAAAAACTTTATTCCCGAATGGGTTTATGAAAAACTCATGGAAGAAAAGAAACGAATTGATATGGCATAGGAGATGTACTATGAGAAAACATTTCTGGCGAATTGAGTATTCGATAATTTTAGTAGTTGTATTTGCAGTAATTTTAATGCTGATACCGACAAGATTTATTGCTCCGAAAGAGGCTTCATATATTTCTTCGTGGAATGATACGTATCATAAGATGGAGTATGTTTTCAGTGCAATGACTGCTCATGCTGATGCGGATGTTGCAAAAGGATTTAGAAGCGCCAAAACGGATGATGAGCGTGAAAAACTTATGATAGCACTGGTAAAGCCATATTTAAGACTTGATGATGTTAATATATTAAAATCACGTTATAAACAGAGTTATATGAACGGGGATAAGGTTGAAGCCCAGCACGAATATTCATTTGATAATTTGTATCTTACAAAGGAAAACAAAATAGTCGGTATAAAAGACGTTAAAGATGATGATATATACCATCCGGCATTTATTATGATGTTTGATGTTAATGGTCTGAAAGGTCCAAACAGATGGGGAAAAGATGTGTTTGGACTGAATATTTTTGTTGACGGTAAAATTTCACCTCTTGGGGCAGGGTTGCCGATAGAGGCTTTAAAAACAGACTGTTCGGAGGTTGGTACAGGAGTATTTTGTTCGTACTATTACAGAATAGGTGGAGATTTTAAGGAATAATATGAATAAAAAGATTAAAAATATATGTGTATTTGCATCGTCAAGTAACTTTTTGGAAAATAATTTTTATAAAGATGCGTCAGAACTTGGCAAACTGATAGGTCAAAACGGTTACAACATAGTTTACGGCGGTTCAACTCTCGGGATGATGTGGGCTTGTGCCGAACAGGTCAAACTTAACGGCGGAAAAGTGTTTGGCGTAATGCCTCAAAGGTTGGTTGATATGGGCTGCAGAACGGATAATTGTGACGAGTTTCATCTTGCAGACGGTATGCGTGACCGTAAAGGCAAAATGGATGAAATTTCTGACGGTGTAATTGCGCTTGCGGGCGGATTTGGCACTCTGGAAGAAATGACGGAAATGATTGTCCAAAAACAACTCGGTTATAATAAAAAACCGATAGTGATACTTAATACCAACGGTTTTTATGATAATTTACTGAAATTTTTTGATGTTGTTATTGAGCAAAAATTTGCAAATAAGATAATGAAAGATTTGTATTATGTTGCAAATACCCCGAAAGATGCCATTGATTACATCAATAACTATTCTGAACCCGAACTTGTGATGTCAAAACACGAAATTTATTCAAGATAGTTATTTCTTTGTGTACTTTTTGTATAAATCCGGACGGCGTTGTTTTGTTCTTTCAAGTTGTTTTGCAAGTCGAAATTCGTTTATATCTTTGTGATTTCCGTTTAATAACACTTCCGGAACCTCATAACCCCTGAAATTTCTCGGTTTTGTGTATTGAGGATATTCCAAAAGTCCGTTTGCAAAACTGTCGTCATGTGCTGATTCAATTTTGCCTAATGTGCCCTCTAATTTTCTGCTGACCGCATCAATAAGGCATAGTGCGGGAAGTTCTCCGCCGGTTAAGACAAAATCTCCGATAGAAATTTCTCTCGGTTTAATTATTTCTCTTATTCTTTCGTCAAACCCCTCATAATGTCCGCACAACAAAATTATCTGGTCATAATTTGCCAAATCTAAAACAACTTGTTCATTTAATTGTTCACCTTGTGGTGATAACATTACAGTTATCGAATTAGAAAGTTTTTCTACCGAGTCATAAGCATCAACATAAGGCTGAGGCATCAGAACCATTCCTGCGCCCCCGCCATAAGGTGTATCGTCAACCTTTTTGTGTTTGTTTTCGGTATAATCTCTCGGATTGATTGTGTTTACCGTAAAAACTTCTTTTTCTTCCGCCCGTTTCATTATGCTTACGCTGCAATAGGAGTCTATTATTTCGGGAAACAGGGTTAATACATCAAATCTCATTCCAATAAGCCTTCCATATTATTCAGGGTGATTCTTTTATTTTTTATGTCAACCTCCGGAACTATCGCTTTTACAAACGGTATAAGACATATTTTCTTTGAATTTGTTTTGACGGAAATTAAATCGCTCGCCCCGTTATTTGAAACCCCGATGACAAAACCAAGTTTTTCGCCGTTTTTGGCATCAAAAACTTCCAACCCGACAAGTTCGTCTATTAAAAATTCATCCTCATCAAGAGTTTCCCTTATTACATCTTCATCCACAAAAAGCAAAGACCCTTTGTATTCCAGAAGTTCGTTAATCGAATTTACACCCTCAAATTTTACTATCATGTGATTTTTGTTGGGCTTTGCATATTCAATGTTTAAAGGGGTATAGGTATCATTGTTTTTTAAATAAACAGTATCAAGTGACAGGAAAAAGTCCTGCTGGGTTTTTGAACACCCGACTTTAGCTTCCCCTTTTATTCCGTGAAAATTTAATATCTTACCGACAGAAACATATCCTGACATAATTATTCTTCTGAGGTTTCTTCACTTTCGGCTTTCGGTTTTCTGCCGCGTTTTTTCTTTGGAGTTTCTTCTGTTTCAGCGGCTTCCGCTTTTTGCTTTTTAAATTCTTCCGGGGCATCAGGTCTTTCCTGATTCCAGCGTTCAAGCCCCATTTGCGCACGGACTAAACCGATACCGACGTGAACACGCCATTCATCCATTTTTAATTGTGCTGCAATAATTTTGTGGCAACCGATGGGTGGCAGCGGCAATAACGGTTCATAAAGCATTTTGATAGCGTTTAACTGATCCGGTGTGATTGCCAGTTTTCTTTTCGGGAAAGGTAATTTCGGCAACATCATTTTTTGTCTTACCAAATTAATACCGAAAAATACTTTTCTCGGTTCAAGACCGATTTTTTCACCGATAACTTCATGTGCATCAGGGTTTGGCAGAGGTAACATCAATTTATACAGCAATTCAATTTGCTCTAACTGTTCTCTGCTTACCAATAATTGTTTTGGTGCGGCATTTCTGTTATTTGGTCTTCTGTTATTGTTATTAAACCTGTTGTTTTGAGGACGTCTTTGCTGGAAGTTGCCTCTGTTATTGTTATAGCGGTTGTTATTATTGTTGTTGTAGCCGCCTCTGTTATTGTTATAACCTCCCTGACGATTATTATAACCGCCCTGATTATTGTTATAGCGATTATTGTTATAACCGCCTCTGTTGTTGTTATAACCTCCCTGACGATTGTTGTTATAATTGTTATTATACTGACGCTGAGGTCTGTTATATGGTCTTTGATTATCGTCCCCGCCGCTTGAATAACTGTTATAATGCTGAGGTCTGTCCTCCGTTGAATAATTACGCGGAGCGTTTTCTGTTTGTTGTTCTTCTGTTGATTCGGGAGCATCCCCGCCGCTAACCATCATTTTCTTGTCAGGATACAGACAATCAGGGCAAATAACTCTTTTAGGGTTTTTTGTTTCAAACTCACGACCGCACTTAATGCACTTGTTTACATACATAATTAAAAGCCTCTTAATTTAATAAAAAATAATACATACTAATAAATATAAGGTAATTTCCTCGCAATAATATAAATCGATTTCAAATAAAAAATATAACCTATAGATTTATTATACCATGCCAAATAAAATATTGCAAGTGTTTTGGTTTTTTTATCCGTTATTTTTCAACCATAAAAGTCACAGGGCCGTCATTTATGAGTTCAACATCCATCATAGCCCCGAAAACTCCGGTTTTGCATGTGATGTTGTAATCTTTTATCAGGGATATAAAATATTCATACAATTCGTTTGCTGTCTGCGGGGGTGCTGATTTGTCAAAACTCGGGCGGGTGCCTTTTTTGCAGTCCCCGCATAGAGTAAATTGAGAAACGATAAGCATTTCTCCCTTTACATCTTTCAGAGATAAATTCATTTTTCCGTTTTTATCCTCAAAAATACGCAGATTAACAAGTTTATCCGCAAGTTTTTGCGCATTTTCTTTTTCGTCCCCTTTTTCAACTCCCAAAAATACAAGCATCCCAAAACCAACTGATGAATATAGTTTATTATCAATTGTTACGGAGGCTCTTTTTACTCTTTGAATAAGTGCTTTCATCTGTTACCTTTTTATTAAATTTTGTGAAATCTATATGATAATAATACTATAAAAAGTCAAATTTTGATACGAAAAATACTTTATATAAGTATGCAGGGGATATGAAAGTAAAGGGATATTTTCATGTACATATCAAGTATAAAAAATGTATACATAAATCAATTGGCTCATAATATTGATAAAGCTGGTAAACAAGATGGTAAACTTGACATAGACGAATTTGCAATGCTTCTGGACAAAACTGATAAAGAGAAAAATAATTCCAAAAATTTTACCAAAAAGGAATATTGTGACTTGGTAAAATCGCATTTAAACGAACTCGGAAATCTAAGTCATAAGGACAGTGAAAAAGCAGCAGGTCATTTTGTTAACTGTTTGGCTGCCAGCGCAGGTACCGGTGTTATAGGCGGTATAATAGGTGCGTGCACGAAAAAATCTATGGAAAGAACAATGAGAAGTGTGATGGGCGGTTTATTTGGGCTTATGGCAGGTTTTGGGTTGTATATAGGGTATGCTGCAATAGATGCTTTCACAAATAAGAAGAAACAAAAAGATTTTCTTAAATCACAAAAAATTGAGAAAATGATTTACAGAGAATTCAATTGTCTGAATATGTCAGAAAAAGACAGAGTAAATTTTCTGATTAATAAATGCGGATATTCTCATAAAGCGGCAAGAAGTACGGCAGCTTGTTCAATGTCTGATTAAATCTTATACTCCTGCCTTTGAAAACAGTTCTTCTTTGGTAATTTTTCTTCCGCAGGATTTATCTTCATCGCAAAAGCCGAGTCGTTCGCATTTTGGGACGAGATATTCTTTCAGCCAGGGTTCTTCTTTTGTTAATACGTCGCACATTGCCTTAACCATTGTTCTGATTTCATATTGCGCTCTTGTGCAGAGTCTTAAATTTGCCAAATGTATGAGTTCTCTGAGGTTTAAACTTGTGACAAGAGAACTTGCGGCAGCATTCGGAAGTACAAATCTTGCATCCTCCGCAGGAATCCCCGCATCAACAAATTCCTGATATGTGTTTGAAATCTGTTCCATAAAACTTTCGAATTTCGCTTTTAATTGTTCGTCTTTTTCAATTGTCGGCGGAATTATGTAGTCAAATTGCCCTTTTTCTTTTACGTAACGCTGAGATTTCTGGGAGAAAGACATGTGACGGTGTCTTACAAGCTGGTGAGTGCAGGCTCTTGAAACGTTTGATATGGCAAAAGAAACCTGTATATGTTCAATGGTTGAATAATGTCCCGAACCGATTACACGTTTAATGAGTTTGAGCATTTTTTCTTCATCATCTGTGCTTTCATAAATGTTTATCGGATAATCTGCACTGTAACATGTTCTGCACGCCGTATAGACGGTTTTTAACATATTATCGGGTTTTGATATTAAATTTACTATCGGTTTGTTATTTCTTTCTTCCATAATTCTCTCCCCTAATCTTTTTATAATCTTACATAAAAATTTTTGTCATGGCAAAAATTTTAAATATTCAATCTTGATATTTGTGAAAAAAAAGTTATAATATGACTTATGAGATATTTGTTTATTTTGTTAGCATTTATATCCGTAAACATAATTTCCGCTCAACCCGCATTATCGGCAGAAATTGAGAAGGTTCAGCTTGAAATGAGAAATTATGACGGGGTTACACTTCCGGAGGGAACATTTATTCCGGTTATAAATGTTCAGGAGGTTTCAACGGAAACCTGCCCTGTGGGGTATAAAGTCAAGTTTATTGCAACTAATGACTTGTTCATGTATGACTCAAATATAATTCCCAGAGATACCGAGTTTTACGGTTATATTGAGAAAATTAACGAACCTGTTATCGGTACAAATGCTTCAATGAAAATAAAAATTACAAAACTTGTTATGAAGGACGGTTTTGAAATTCCCGTAAAAGGTTATATATATACCTCAAATGACAACCTTATAGGCGGCGG
>CAMHMW010000073.1 GCA_946186335.1 uncultured Candidatus Melainabacteria bacterium | reverse complement strand
TTAGCACCACAACTTAAAGAATCATATATTGCAATAGACCCTTACGGTTCAAGCAGATGCGGCTATCTGAGTGCCGACAGAAACAATTTTGAAAAATTAAAAACCATATTCAAAAATCCTGAAATTGTTGAGGCTGAGGAAAATGACAAAATATCAGCGAGAGGATTTGCCCTTTTTAAAAATACAAAAAATGATGAATTAAATATTCTTGAAGATATGCATTATACCAATTTTTCAAAACGCTCCGAGATGGTTGATACCGCTATTAAAAAGATAAATTATCTTATAAGTGAACAAAAAGTCCGCCCCTGTGAAATTTCTGTCATTTCTCCCGTAATTGATGATATGCTGAAATTCACTCTGAGAGAAAATCTGAAAAATAACATTAATCTGTGCTATCTGTCTGGGAGCGAAAAACATGTTCAAAACAGACTGGTAAAAGCAGCAATTGTAATATTAAAACTCAATACCGAATTAAAAAATACACTCGGCGAATTTGATTTACGCATAATTTTATCCGAATTTTTGCAAATACCGTTAAAATACTGTGAGGAAATACTAGAAAATTTCCACAAAACCAAAACTCTTATTCCGTATGAATTTTCGGATGATGAGTACAGTGAAAAATATAATAGTTTCAGAAAACTTATTGAAGAACTTTCAACTTCGGATGAAAAAATCTCGGAGCAACTTGTCAGAATATATGAAGCATTATTTTCAAAAAATACCATCAGTGTATCCGAGATTAACAAATATAATTTCTTCATAAAGCAAATTACAGATTTTGAAAATATTTTCGGAAAGAGTTTTAATAAACGAAAAAATGATATAATTATTCAGGCAGAAAACTCTATCATTGCAGAAAACCCATACTCTGTTCTTGAAATAAACAGAAATGATTTGGTGGTTTCAACCCCTCAAAAAATTATTGATAACCATATTAAAACAAAATACCAGTTGTGGCTTGATATAACAAGTTCCGAGTGGATAAAATCAGATACGGGACCTTTGTATAATGCGTGGGTTTTCCAAAAAGACTGGTTCAAAAAAGATTACACAATAGATGATAATATTACACTTTCAAAAGACAAAAACGCAAGAGTATTGCGGAAATTATCGCTTAATTCAACAGAAGATATTTTCTGTTATTCAAGTCTGTTTGATTCAAACGGAGTTGAAAACTACGGCGGAATTGAGCCTTATATAATAGTAAAAGATGAGGACTCCCAAAAAGATAATAAAAAGATATTTAAAATTACCCCCAGAGATGACCAGAAACCCGTATTAGAATATAAAAACGGATATATGGGAATTTCTGCCGTTCCCGGTGCGGGGAAAACGACAATTCTTCTGGCGCTTATTATAAAACTTCTGGAAAGCGGAATTGAGCCGGAGCGAATATTTGTTTTGACATATATGGATTCTGCGGCAAGAAATTTCAGGGAACGTATTAAAAATGTTCGCAAAAACACCTCTAAATTGCCAAACATCAGTACTATCCACGGGCTTGCGCTCAGAATTTTAAAAGAAAACGGCAATTATGAAAAACTCGGACTGTCCGCAGATTTTGAAATCTGTGACGATTCCCAAAGAGGCAGAATTTTGAGGGAAATTTCAAACAGACTCAGAATTGAAACAAAAACGGCGGAAGAATTTGACAGAGCGGTTCAGATATACAAAATTGATGTCGGGAAAAATGCGCAGATTTCATTTACCGATAAAAAACTTGAGCAGTTCTTAAAGTATTACAACGAATATCAGGAAACCTTAAAAGAATATAATCTGATTGATTATGATGATATGCTGACCGGTTCTGTCAGAGTTTTAAAAGAAAATCCTGATATATTAGAGCATTATCAGGAATTGTGTGAATATATAATAGAGGATGAAGCGCAGGATTCTTCTCTTGTCCAGCAGGAACTTATAGGGCTTTTATCAGGTAAACATAAAAACGTCATAAGATGCGGAGATGTTAATCAGTCAATTACCGCAACATTTTCTAATGCCGATGTTGAAGGTTTCAGACGGTTTATAACAGAAAATTATAACGTATCAATGGATTGTTCCCAAAGATGTACGAAAGAGGTCTGGAAACTTGCAAATACTCTTGTTAAAACATCAATGTCAAAACCGGATACGAAAAATGCCTTTTTTGAGATGTATATGCACCCCGTTGAGGGTAAAAATCCCGAAGAAAGAAATGCAATTCAGACGCAAATATTTGAAAACTCAAAGGATGAAAAAAACTTTGTCTTAAAAATGATAACAGAAACTCTTTCAAAACACCCCGAATATACTATCGGAATTTTGTTAAGAAACAATTATCAGGTTGCTGACTGGCAGGAATTGCTTGAAAACAGCGGACTAAAAGTTATTACAAGAAACCAGTGTCTTGAACAAAAATCAGTTTTTAAAGCGATTTTTGCAGTTATGAAAATGGCACTTAATCCGTTTAATAATAATGTAATTGCAGATAATTATTCTGTTTTGGCAGATTTGGGATTTTATAAAAGGGGTTATGGTAAAGACATCCGTGCTTATGAAAATCCGTTTATAAGTCTTAATTCGGATAACATACAGGGTGTTGATTTGCAGCAATTTTACTGGGATTTAAACTATTGGGTTTCACTTTGTTATCTTATGCCGAACGAACTTGCCATAAAGGCGGGGCTTCACTTCTTTAAAAGTGATATTGAAAAATCAAATATATACCTTATTGCAACCCTTATCAAACGTCTTTGTATAAATAACAATTCGCTTGAATACGCAGTTGCAAGACTTACTGAACTTTCAAAAAAAGCAAATCTCAGCGGGTTTAAATTCTTCTCGGAAGAAGATGAGGAGGATAAAACATTTTTGCAGGGCAAGGTTCAGATAATGACTATGCACAAATCAAAGGGGGATGAATTTAATCTGGTAATTTTGCCCGAAATGACAGAAAGAAATTCCTCTCTGACGATAAATTCCGTAAATATGAAATCCTCTGAGTTTACGGAATCTGTCAGAAGGTTAAACCCTCATTATAAGAAAAAATCGGATTACGAATTAAAAAGAGAAATTCTTGAGGAAAATCTGCGCCTTTTATATGTTGCAATAACAAGGGCAAAAAATAAACTCTGTATAACAACAAGTCAAAATTATACAAACCGCTACGGCAAAACCCAGAAGAATGAACCGAGCGTGATATTTGAGGAAATATTTAATCTTGCGGAGGCGGTACTATGATAATATATTCTCCGCATATGCTAAAAACCTATCAAACCTGTCCGAGAAAATTTTATTTTACTTATGTTGAACGGGTAAATGTTCCACGTCTTTCAACTCCGTTTGAAAAAGGTAAAAAAATTCACGCACTTGCAAATTATTATCTTTCGGGAATAGATATTTCTCAGATTGAAACCGCCCTTACTCCGGAAGAAAGAGCCGTCTGGCAAACGCTTTTGGCAAATTTGTATTTCCTGAAAAAATGTTTAAAATCAGAATATCAACTTTCGTGTAAAATTTCGAATTTCTGGATAGGAGGACGGCTTGATGCTGTTATGTGCGAGGGTGAAAAGTATTATATTCTTGATTACAAAACGGGTTCAACTCCGAAAAATGCGCAGTATGATTATCAGACAATGACCTATCTTCTGTGTTTGGACAGGCATCTGAAAAATTATGAAAGTCTTGAATTTGTTTATATAAACCTAAAAGATAATCGTGATGATGTAATAACTTTCACTCCGCAACTAAAGAACGAATACGGGAAAATGATAACGAAAATTTGTGAAAAGATTAATTCCGACAAATTGTATAAACCCCTTTGTGAAAACTGTAAAACTTGTGAATATAACGGGTTTTGCACAAAAGAGTTATAAAACTGTTTTTATTGCTTCTTTCATCCCGTCAGGGCGTGCAATATTTTCCCCCGCAATATCAAATGCCGTACCGTGTCCCGGAGATGTCCTTACTATATCAAGTCCTATTGTCATATTAACTGTCTTGTCACCCGCAACGGTTTTTATCGGAATTAACCCCTGATCGTGGTAGTTTGCAATATAACAGTCATAAGGAATTTCGTCTCCTGTCAGATAACCTTTTGCTGCTTCCACAAACAAGGTGTCAGACGGTAATGGCATTGTGATATTTATACCGTCAGCGTTTAAAAATTTAACGGCAGGAATAAGAATATCTTTTTCTTCACACCCCAAAATTCCGTCTTCTCCTGCGTGCGGGTTAAATCCGCAGAGTGCAAATTTAGGATTTGTAATTCCAAACTGATTTTCAAAGGTTTTAACAAGATTTCTGACCTTTTTAATGACAATATCTTTTGTGAGAGTTACGTCTTTTAAGGCACAATGACGGGTCAAAAGCAGAACTCTGAAAGTTTTTGCAACAAAAAGCATTTCTGCTGACTGATTATCACGGGCAAGATAGTGCTGTAAAATCTCTGTCTGTCCGTTAAAAATATGCCCCGCAAGATGGAGTGCATTTTTGGCAACAGGAGCGGTTACAATTGCTTTTGGCTTTATTTCGCAAACTTTTTTTAATGACTGAAAAGAAAACTCTCCGCTTTCTTTTGTCGGTTTACCGGGGGTAATATTTCCCGTCAGATACGGAATTTCGCAGATTTCATATTTTTCACAAATGTCCTTTCCGCCGTAAAATTTCAGAATATCTTTGTTTGAAACCAGTAAAACATCATCGGGAGATAAATCAAGTTCTCTCAGTGCTTTTATGGTAATTTCAGCCCCTATACCGTTTGGGTCGCCTGTTGTAATCGCAATTTTGTTCATTTGTTATTCTTCGTGTTTTTCAAAATATTTAAGGATTTCAAGCAGAGTATTAACGCCGCCGAGATTACCTGATTTTGTAACAATCCACTGATCGGCATTAGCATTTTTGCTCAGTGCGATTGCGGGTAAAACTTCGTCAATCAGTTGCAGTTGCTCTGCGTTAATTCGATTGCAGCACTTGTAGGAAGTTTCTCCGCCGAGCGTGATAAGTACGGCTTTTTTCTTTTCAAGAACTCTTTTTGTTAAATCCGCAAGAAAATCTGTTATAATGTTTGCAAGTCCTGATTTTGTCAAATCGGCATTTGCGGTATCTTCCGAAAAACCGTCAAAATTTATAAGTAATTTTGAGGTATGAACCAAAACGATATTATCCCCGTTCAGATTAGAAACAATACGTTCCACCAAATCTTCATTTACGCCGTTTAATACTGTTTCCATATTAAGTTCAATAGCAAGGCATTTGTCCTCGTAATCTTCACTTTGCTCTAGTTTATCTATCTGAGTTGCGGTTATTTGAGTTGCGCTTCCCGATACAATAAATTTCGGGAGTTTTGGTAATTTTACGGGGAGAACATCTTCTTCTTTTGAGGGGAACCAGATATTACTCAGGACCTTAGCCGCAGCAGCAGTTCCAACAGGCAAAAGTTTGTAATTTGATTTATCCATAGCCAGTGCGATTTGTTCTAAATCAGTTGTTGAAACGGAATCCATTACAATAATTTTTACTCCGTTTTCAACTTTTTTGTTTATATCTTTTAGAATAGGACCTGCCCCGTCCATAATAATTTTGAGTTCAATATTATCAACGAGATAATCAAGTTTTTCGCCGAGTTGTTGTTTTAAAAGTGTCGGAAGATGTGATTCCGAAATCGGGGAATGCGGGTCGCGTGCCATCTCGGTACGTTCAATAGGAGTACCTCTTAATAGGTGATATCCGCCGACTGTTGTTCTTCCCTCCTGCGGAAATGCCGGCATGATTACCGCAGCATCCCAGTCCAAAACTTCAAGCATGGAAAGAATTTCAACAGCAATATTACCTCTTACTGTCGAGTCAATTTTTTTATAAAAGAAATCGGGATTAATTTTTTCCACAAACATTTTGGTTGCGGTTTCAACATTTTCAAAGGCATCTTTCGGGTTAATGTTTCGTGATTCCGTTGAGATAGCCCATGCCTGTTCAGTTGCAGATAACTTTGGCTCAATAAAAGGATTGAGCAGAATATTAGTGTCTGCACCGTTTAGTTTAAATTGTAATGCGGTATCATTTGCCCCGGTGAGGTCATCCGCAATAATTCCGATAGTAGTATAGTTTGTAATCATTATGCTGCCGAATTATCCACGTCGTTGCGGGAACCGAGCAATTTGATTGTGTTTGCTCTGATAAAGAATGATTCTTTTTCATCCCCTGATGCCTTGTCTGTCCAGCGATTGTTTGCAATAGCTCCGTCAATTGCAACCTGACGACCTTTTTTTACGTATTCATAAGCAAAATCAGCCTGTTTGTCCCAAATTTCAACATTATACCAGTCTGTAACTTCCGCTTTTGTTTTTGAATCCCAGCGATTTACCGCAACAGAAAATCTGGCTTTTGTTTTTCCTGAATCAAAAGCTTTGTAGTCTTCTGATGCATCTCTGCCGACTCTGCCAACTATTGTAACCGTATTCATATTATTCTACCTCATATCCTTTTAATAACATATATTATACACGAAAAATTTATTAATACATTCTGACAAGTTTACGAACATGTGCCAGAACTTCTTTAGCCTTTTCACGGGCTTTTGCAGAACCCTCCGCAATGATTTTTTCAACAATTTCCGGATGTTCTTCATAATATTTTCTGCGTTCTCTTATTTGTTCAAATTCCGAATTGATTTTTTCAGCCAACTGACGTTTACACTGAGCGCAGCCTCTTTGCCCCTGTTCGCATTCGCATCTGACGTTTGAAACTTCTTCCTCTGAGCCAAAAATCTTCCAGTATTTGAATGCAACTTCACACTCATCAGGGTGTCCCAAATCGTCTTTTCTTAATCTTGAACGGTCTGTAATTGCTGTCATAACTTTCTTTGAGGTTTCTTCTGCGGTGTCGGAAATTTTTATGTCGTTATTGAAAGATTTACCCATTTTGTTCCCGTCAAGTCCGCAGATTAGAGAGCAATTATTTAAAAGCGGTTTTGATTCTTTGAAAAATTCTTCTCCGTAGAGGTTATTGAAACGTCTTGCAATATCGCGGGTAATTTCAATGTGCGCAACCTGATCAATTCCGACAGGAATAAAATCAGCGTTAAACATCATAATATCCGCACTCATCAAAACCGGATAGCCCATTAAACCGTAGTTTATCTGCTGCCCCTGACCTTCTTTTGTTTTAAGAATTTTTGCCATATCTTTTAAGGTCGGGTCACGTTCAACCCAGTTTTGCGGGGTTATCATACCGAGATAAATATTGAGTTCCGCAATTTCGGGAACAAGTGACTGGACATATATAACTGATTTTTCAGGGTCAATTCCGCAGGCAAGCCAGTCCATAACCACATCAAGCGTATTTTGGCGCAGATTTTCCGTTTTATCGTATTTTGTTGTCAGGGCATGCCAGTCTGCCGCAAAGAAATAGCATTCATATTTATCCTGAAGTTGAACCCAGTTTTGGATAACGCCAAGATAGTGACCTAAATGTAATTTTCCTGTCGGGCGCATACCTGATACGATAATCTGTTTCATAAAATATCCTTTCGTTCGTATAGAAATTCTAACACAAACATTACAAAGGGGTGGGATTTATAACCTAGATTACACTAAATACCCCATAAACACATATCCCATAATACTTTCAGGCATCTTTTATCTTAATTTCGAAATCAGTTTCATCTAGCAAAAATTTTTTCGTCAAAAACTTTGTTTGAGTAGGTACCTAAAAATGTATTTACTCAAAAATTGAAAGGACGAAAAAATGAAAACGATTAAATGCCCTAAGTGTGGTGAACAATTCTCTGTTGAAGAAACTTTTTACAACGCAATAGTTAAGCAAGTTAGAGATAATGAGTTCGCCACAGATTTAAAGCAAAAAGATGCTGAATTTGAAAAAGAACTAAAACATCAACTTCAAGTTTCTAAACTTACTTTAGAAAATGACTTCAACAGTAAATTATCCAAAAAGGATAAGGAAGTTGCAGAACTGAAAAATAAATTACTTAAATTCAGCAAAGAACGAGATATTGAAGTTGCAAATATCTTAACAGAAACAAGCAATAAAATGTCTGCTCAAGAGAATTTTATTGTGCAGCTTACTAATGAAAATGAGCTTGCAGAAAAAGAATACAAACTTCAAATGCGTAATTTGAAAGATATGTATGAAACACAATTAAGGTTCAAAGATGAAGAAATAGAACGCTACAAAGATTTCAAAGCTAAACTATCTACAAAAATGTTAGGTGAAAGTTTGGAACAACATTGTGAAACCTTATTTGAGCAACTGCGTGCAACCGGGTTTAAATCTGCCGAGTTTGGAAAGGATAATGATACCAGAACTGGTAGCAAAGGTGATTACATATTCAGAGATTATGATTCTGATAGAAATCAAATAATTTCAATAATGTTTGAAATGAAAAATGAATCTGATAGTAATGGTAAGAAAAAGAAGAATACTGATTTCTTAGCAGAACTTGATAAAGACCGTCATGAAAAGAATTGTGAATATGCTGTACTAGTTAGTATGTTAGAACCTGAAAGTGTACTATATAATTCAGGAATTGTAGATGTGTCACATCACTTTGAAAAAATGTATGTAGTTCGTCCACAGTTCTTTATTCCTATTATTACTATTTTGCGAAATGCTGCATTAAACAGTATGCAGTACAGGAATGAATTAGCAGTTATAAAATCACAAAATATTGATGTGTCGAACTTTGAAGCTGCGATGAATGATTTTAAGGATAAGTTTTCTAAGAATTATTTGC
>CAMHMW010000072.1 GCA_946186335.1 uncultured Candidatus Melainabacteria bacterium | reverse complement strand
TTCTTCGGGCTAAAGCCCTCTGAATGACGAGGTTTTTGGTAAATTTGGTGCTAAATAGTATATAATTGCCTAATTTTTATTTTCAGCTGCCGTTTCGGAATATTTTTTCAAGAAGTTGTTTTGCGGAATTGTGTTGCGGATTAAGTTCAAGACATTTTTGTAATGCCGTAAGTTCTTCCTGTTTCCTGCCGTATTTGTTATATGTCAGAGCAAGTTGATAATAATTGTCCGCATACATAGGATCTAATCTTATTGCTTTTTTCAAATATAATTCGGACAACTCCTCATCATTTTTATATATTCGCTGAATAACCCCCAAATGATGATATGCTTCCGGAGAGTTTGCCGAAAACTCAATTGCTTTTTTAAATATTTTTATGGCATTTTCGAAGTCTTTTGCCTCATAATATAAAATTCCGATATTATTTAATGAAGCAATATGTTTTTGGTTTATACTCAAAGCATTATAATAATGCTGATATGCCATTTTACTGTTGTTAAGATAGTGATATGTCATTCCCGTATTATATTGATTATCAGGGTTTGCAGGCTCTCTGTCGGAAACTTTCTTATAATATTTGAGCGCATTTTTATAATCACCCGTCCTAAAGTAGCAGTTAGCAAGTTTTTTTATCAGGGATAAATTATTCGGCTCATATTTGAGCATTTTTGTCAAAATTTTAATCGCATCATAAATTTTGTCCTGCATAATGAAACAGTTAAAAATTTCATTATTAAGACAATTATCTTTTGTTTTGCGGAAAGTTTTTGCTGCAAGTTCAACCGCCTCATCATATTTTTTTGTGTTTCTCAGTAATATGACTTTATTTAATACGGCTTCTGCTGAATCTTGTTTTGATGACATTTTTAACCTCATTTCCTTTGTAATTTTACAGTAAAACTTTCATTTTGCAAATCTTCGTAATGACAAAACCTTGCAACTGAAAAGCCACAGAATTTTCATCCTATGGCTTACTTTCTGCTTTTTTTCGGGGTTTAGTACACACAATCACGCAGTTTTTCTTTCAAGTTCCGGTTCCCCAATCGTCTGAATTAGTACGTCGATTACTTTTGGCATTTGGCATATAAATGAATAGTGTCCGCGGCTCAGTGAACATTTTGAACAGTCGCAATTTACCGAGTAGCATTCAATAGCTTGTTCCGTCCAGTTTTGGGTAATGGAATCCGACATTTCGTCATTTGCAGGACTGTATAAATCTACATTTTCAGAAATTATTCTGTCCATCCTTCTCTCCCGATATTTTTACGACCACCCTTGCGGATACAAAATATGACACCACCGCTTAATCATATTTTAAAGGATTAAAGTTTTTGTTCAATCCTCTGTTTAATGTATTTATTTAAGTAATTTGCTTTTAAAAAACTTTTTCGGTAATATGGTTATACCGAAAAGGAGAAAATTATGGCACAACAATATAACAACCCGAATGCCCAGAATATCAAAAAAAGATATGCCGTTCTGGTATTTTTAAAAGGTTCAACAGCACCTTTGGTATTGTATGTAAACGATTATATGGGTTTGTATCAGGAACTGACCGAACTTATGAAATCTAACCAGCCTGTTGTTGTTGAAAAAGATACCGAAGGACCTTTGAAAAGGGTATGCTTTATCTCCAATCAGATTGCAGCTCTTGCAATTCAAGAAGAACAATATATGTAATTATGGAAAAAATATTATCACTAACCGAACTTGAAAACAGCGAAAACAAGACACTTCATTTTACCTTTGATGAAAAAATTGAAGGTATAGATTGTGTAACTCCGATTCATGCCGAATTATGCGCAAAATCTTTGGGTGATATTGTGCAAATCTGCGGAAATGTTAAGGGAAAAGTTATGCTTGAATGTGACCTTTGTCTTGAAAAATTTGAATATGATATGGATTTTAAACTTGATGAATTGTTCGCAAAAAGTTCACTGCTCGGGGAATACGAGGAATCCGGACAGGAATTTGAAATCAAAGACGGACAATTTGTGACAGATTTAAACGGTGAAAATGAGATAGATATTTATGACTTATTGTATCAATCTGTAATATTAAATTTTCCAAATAAAAAAGTTTGTGGTATTAATTGTAAAGGGAAAGAATATTTATCCAAAGAAGAAGATATTACCGACCCGAGACTGGATGTCTTTAATAATCTCCAAATTAACCCAAAAAACTAAACAGCGACATTTAATCGCTTAACAAAAGAACAGTAGTACAAGTAATAAAAAGGAAAAACAAAATGGCAGTACCTAAGAAAAGAACAGGACACTCCGCTCAGGGTAGCAGACGAGCAAATTGGAAAGCTACAAAGCCTGAAACAACAAAATGTCCGAATTGCGGAGCAACAGTTTTGACTCACACAGTATGTACCGCTTGCGGAACATATAAAGGACAACCCGTTAAATTAGCGGATAAAGCAGCATTAGCGGCTGCTTCTGCTCCTGAAAAGAAAACAGCAAAAAAATCAGCAGCAAAGAAAACAACTTCAAAAGCAAAAACTTCAACAAAAGCAAAAGCTGAAAAAACTGAAGAAAAGGCTGAGGAAGTAAAAGTAGAAGAAACAAAAGCAGAAGAAACTGCTGAGGAAAAAACAGAAGAGTAATTTCAAGTCATTAGGACATTAAGACGTTAGGTCTAAAAACAATTAAATACTTATCGACCTATCGTCTTATAGTCTTAAAGACCTTAAAAAAGGGGAGAGTATGGCAAGAATAGCAATAGATGCAATGGGTGGTGACTATGCTCCGAGAGCGATAGTGGAAGGCGCTATGTGGGCGGCACAGGAATTTGGTGTCGGGTTAGAGTTAGTTGGCCGTCAGGATGAAATTCAGGCAGAAATTGACAAAATTAGGTCTGCCGGTTGTATCTATTCGGATTGCGGTACAAAAGGTCATAAAAGAAGAATTAAAATTGATGTTGATAAAATAGACTACACTATTTCACATGCCTCAGAAGTAATAGGCATGGGCGAAGCGGTTGGTCAGTCAATAAGGAGAAAGAAAGATTCTTCAATTGTAGCATCTGTCAGAGCGGTTGCGGAAGGCCGTTGTGAAGCGGTTGTTTCTGCGGGTTCAACAGGGGCGGCTATGGCGGCAAGTTTGTTTGGTTTAGGCAGAATACACGGTGTTACAAGACCGGCTATTGCGGTTACTTTGCCGACATTATACAAGCCGGTTGTCCTGATAGATGGCGGTGCAAACAGTGAATGTACTGCTGATATGCTGGCTCAGTTCTCCGAAATGGGTATAGTATATGCTCATGACATTGTGGGTGTGGAAAAACCGAAAGTCGGAATTTTGAGTATCGGGGAAGAAGAAGGAAAAGGAAATGTTCTTGTAAAAGAAACCTATCCGCTTCTGAAAGATTTGCACGAACAGGGCAGAATTGATTTTGTCGGTAATATCGAGGGTAAAGAATTATTCATAAACAAGGCTGATGTTGTTGTTTGTGACGGTTTTGCTGGTAATGTTGCATTAAAAGTTACAGAAGGTACGGCATCCTTGCTTATAAAAATGATTCAGTCGGAATTTAAGTCCGATTTTGTGGGCTGCATAATTGGTTTACTGGCAAAACCGTTTTTAAGAAGAATTTTAAAACGTACTAACTGGGAAGATTTCGGCGGAATGTTGCTTTTAGGGGTTAAAGGTATATCGGTAATTGCGCATGGCAGAAGTTCGTCTTATGCGATGAAAAATGCCGTAAGAGCAGCGGTTAGAGTATTGAATAAGGATATAAACTCCAAAATCGCTGAAAATATTAATAGGTAACGGGGAAAAAATGACAAATATAAGACCATTGAAAATAGCAGGCATAGGGTATTGTGTACCGAAGACAGTTATAACAAATGATGATTTGAAAAAGTTATACGATACTTCTGATGAATGGATTTATACAAGAACGGGCATAAAAGAGCGCAGAGTTGTGTCAGGTAATGAAACTGCTATTGATATAGGTTTAACCGCCGCAAAAAATGCTATTGAAAAATCAGGTTTTAAGCCAGATGATATTGATTGTATAATAGGTGCTGCTTCAGCTCCTCCGCAATTGTATCCGACATTAGCCTGTACTTTGCAGGACAAACTGGGTATAGGCGGAAATGTCCCCGCATTTGATTTAACCGCAGCTTGTACCGGATTAATTTATGCTTTGCAGGTTGCAAGAGGGTTTATCGGTTTGGGAATTTATAAAACAATTTTGATTGTTGCATCCGATAACAACTCAAAAATTACCGATTGGACAGACAGAGGAACCTCTATTTTGTTCGGGGACGGTGCCGGTGCAATGGTTGTAACAGAGTCAGAAGATGGTGTTGACGATATTTTGACACTGAATATAAGTGCGGATGGTTCTATCGGGCAGCTTATTCAGACAAATTTCCCGTCACAATGTTGTCCGCTTGTTGAACAGGCGCAGGAAGTCGGTAATGGTAAAATCATAATGAACGGTAAAGAGGTTTATAAATTTGCCGTTACAACTGTTCCGAAATATGTTGAAGACTGTATTGAAAAAGCAGACATGAAGGCGGAAGATATTGATTATTTAATTCCGCATCAGGCAAATCAGAGAATTATTGAGGCTATTCAGAAAAGATTGAATTACAGTGATGATAAAGTTATTTCAAATATTAAATATTACGGAAATACCTCTGCGGCATCAATTCCGATAGCTCTTGTGGAAGGGGTTGAACAGGGTAAGATAAAACTCGGTTCAACTGCGATTTTATGCGGATTTGGTGCAGGCATGACTTGGGGTGCCGCTGTTGTCCGCCTCAGAAAAGGTATTTGTTAATAAAAGAAAATGAGAGGGATATTAAGATATGACTAAAAGGATAGCTTTTTTATTTCCGGGACAGGGTTCACAGTCTGTCGGAATGGGAAAAGATTTATACGACAACTTCCTTTCGGCAAAAAATGTTTTTGAAACTGCCGACAAAGTTTTGAATAAAAATATTACGAAAATTTGTTTTGAAGGTCCTGAAGAAGACCTGAAACAAACCGTAAATACTCAACCATGTATTGTAACAATGTCAATTGCGGCATTAGAGGCGTTTAAATCAGTTGCCGATATTACTCCGATGTGTGTTGCAGGACACAGTTTGGGTGAATATTGTGCAATGTATTCGGCAGGTGTTATGGATTTGGAAACAACATTAAAAGCAATTCAAAAAAGAGCCGATTTGATGTCCGAAACAAAAGGCGGCGCTATGGCGGCAATTTTAAATGTACCGGAAGGTAGTCTGGAAAAAGCACTGGAAGAAGCATCAACTGTCGGTTATGTTGATGTTGCAAACTACAATTCTCCTGCTCAGGTTGTTATAACAGGGGATGAAAATGCGGTTGCAAAAGCAGGCGAACTGTTGTCACAAGCGGGTGCAAGACGTGTTGTTCCTCTTGCTGTTTCGGGCGCTTTTCATTCAAAATATATGGAAGATGCAGGTGCAAAATTTAAAGATTTTGTTGTAGATTTAGAGCTTAATAATGCTGAATTTCCTGTATTTACAAATGTTGATGCAGATGCAACATTCATGAGTGCTGAATTCAGAAACAAGATGCCCCGTCAGATTTATTCTTCCGTTCAATGGACAAAAACAATACAGGGAATGATAAAAGACGGAGTTGATACTTTTATAGAAATCGGACCGGGAAAAGTTCTGTCGGGTCTGGTTAAAAAGATTGATGCGGGTGTTACCACATACAATATTTTTGACAAAGCCTCATTAGAGGCAACAGTTGAGGCTTTGAACGGAAGTCTTGCGGAAGTTTAATTTGATAATAAAGTATTTCCAAAATAAATAAGGAGAAATTAAAATGACAGAAAGAAAAATTGCATTAATTACAGGAGGATCAAGAGGTATCGGGTTCAGTTGTGCAAAAGAGCTTGCAAAAAACGGCTGCGATATTATCATCAACGACATTTGTGATGCTGCAACGGCACAACCTGCTATTGATGAAATCAAAGCTTTGGGTGTAAATGCTTGGTTTTATCAGTTTGACGTTTCAAACGATGAACAGGTTAAAGAGGCTGTTGACAAAATGATAGCAGAACATGGTCATATTGATGTTCTTTTGAACAATGCAGGTATTACAAAAGACGGTTTGTTCCTGCGTATGGATGCCGAACAATGGGAAAGAGTTATTAAGATTAACTTAGGTTCCGCATATTACGTAACCCATGCCGTAATCAAATATATGATGAAGGCTCGTCAGGGGTCAATTATTAATATGTCATCAATTGTAGGTGTTCACGGTAATGCAGGTCAGGCAAATTATTCAGCTTCAAAAGCAGGTTTAATAGGTTTGACAAAAACTTTGGCAAAGGAATTTGGTTCACGTAATATCAGAGTTAATGCCGTATGTCCCGGATTTATCCAGACTGCTATGACAGCAAATCTCGGTAACATCGAAGAATATGCAAAAGCAATTCCTATGCAGAGATTTGGTACACCTGAGGATATTGCAAAAGTTGTTAAATTCCTGGCTTTGGATACAGAATACGTAACAGGACAGGCGATTGAGGTTGCCGGTGGCTTAATGCTATAATTTGTAACAAAAACATTAGACTTTTGTAAAATTCTTGCAAAAAAATATTCAACGGGTTATAATATAACCGAAAAAGTATTAGTAATACAATTTAAAATTAAAGAGGAAAAGAAAAAATGAGTACATTAGACACAGTAAAAAAAGTTGTAGTAGATCAATTAAGTGTTGACGAAAAATTAGTTACACCTGAAGCACGTTTTACAGATGATTTGGGTGCTGATTCATTAGACACAGTTGAATTAGTTATGGCTTTAGAAGAAGAATTCAAATGCGAAATCCCTGACGAAGACGCAGAAAAAATTCAAACAGTTCAAGATGCTGTTGCATACATTGACAGCAAATTGGGTAAGTAATTATCTCACTAATTTGAGTTTTTAAATTGAATTTAACTATATTTACAAATGCGGATGTGAGATATTTTTCATATCCGCATTTATTTAAAACAATTTTATGATAAAGGGATAATTTTATGACAAAAAGAAGAGTAGTAATTACAGGTATGGGTGTTGTTACCCCCTGCGGCATAGGTGTTGATAAATTTTGGAAGTCAATGGTTGAAGGTAAAAGCGGAGTTTCCAGAATAGAAAGAATCAGCACGGAAGGTCAGACAGTACAAATAGCCGCAGAAATTAAAGATAAAGATTTCAATCCGGAGGATTACATAGATCCGAAAGATGCAAAAAGAATGGACAGATTTACCCAGTTCGGAATAGTAGCGGCAGATGAGGCTATTGCAGATGCTAAACTTGATGAAGCAGGATATGACCCGTACAGAATAGGTGTAATAATGAGTTCTGCGGCTGGCGGATTTAAAACATTTGAAAAAAATCATATTGCAATGATGGAAAAAGGACCTACAAAGGGTTCTCCGTTTACGGTTCCTATGTTGATTGTAGATATGGCATCAGGCAGAGTTTCAATTAAACATGGTTACAAAGGTTTGAACAAGATTGTTGCATCAGCATGTGCAACAGGTACACATTCGGTCGGGGATGCTTTCAGAAGTATTCAATTTGGCGATGCAGATGCTGTTGTTGCAGGAGGTTGCGAAGCAACCATTACAACATTAGGTGTTGGTGCTTTTACTGCATGTCGTGCGCTTTCAAAAAGGAACGATGAGCCTGAAAGAGCGTCCCGTCCTTATGATATTGAACGTGACGGCTTTATTATGGGTGAAGGTGCTGCGGCTTTGGTGCTGGAAGAATATGAACATGCTAAAAAACGCGGTGCAAAAATTTATGCCGAAATTGTCGGTTACGGTCAGACGGCTGATGCTTATGATATTGTTGCTCCGGACCCTGAGGGTAAAGGTGCAAGAAAATCAATGGAATTTGCGCTTGCAGATGCAGGTTTAAAACCGGAAGATATTGATTATATAAATCCGCACGGTACAAGTACAGGATTAGGTGATATTGCAGAATCTCAGGCAATTGAACAAATTTTCGGTGACAAAGAAAAGAATCCGAATTTGCTTGTAAGTTCAACTAAGAGTATGCACGGTCACATGCTTGGTGCAACAGGGGCTGTTGAAGCCGTTGTTTGCGTAAAGGCTATTGAAGAAGGTATAGTTCCTCCTACAATAAATCTTGATAATCAGGATGAACGTGTTGCAAATCTTGATTATGTACCGCATAAGGCAAGACAGAAAAAAGTTCATGCCGCACTTTCAAATTCATTCGGATTTGGCGGACATAACACAACGTTGGTTTTCAGCGAAGTTAAGTAAATTTTATTTAAAATAACCCTCTCCTTTCGGGAGAGGGTTATTTTTTTGTTTTAATACGGTTTAAACAATGTTGAACTGACAGAAATTCTTATACTGACATCTGCTGCAGTTGGTTTCATTTTCTTTGGGTTCAAATTCACAATTTTCAATACCGTGAATTGCTGCTTTAAAGTTATTGATAACCACTTCGCATTCTTCTTCTGTCGGGTTTAATTGGTATGTTTTTGTTCCGTCCATCGGGAACAAGAATTGTACCATTGCGACTTTTCTTTTTTCTATTTTTTCATAGAAGTATTTGTAAAGGCAAATTTGGTTATAATAGTTTTCATTTTCTCCTCCGATACAAATTTTTCGGGAATCTTTCGGCTCACCCGTTTTGTAGTCAGAAATTATGTATGAACCGTCCCCGCTTAAATCTATTCTGTCTATTTTTCCGATATCGTTGCGGAAGAAGGATATACCTCTGATAATACGGCAGTAAAAG
>CAMHMW010000071.1 GCA_946186335.1 uncultured Candidatus Melainabacteria bacterium | reverse complement strand
CAGTTGCTAAAAAACAAAAAGTTACATTAGTTGGTTTCGGTACATTTGAACCTCGTAAGAGAGCTGCTAGAATCGGCAGAAATCCTCAAACAGGTAAAGAATTGAAAATCCCGGCTAAAACAGTTCCTGCTTTCTCAGCTGGTAAAAAATTCAAAACTGTTGTTAACGGCAAATAGTCTTTAACATAGTTTAAAGGATTTGTTAGGTACCTGTCATATCGGCAGGTACCTTTTTTATGTATGTTTCTGATATAATTAAGAAAATAGCAGGGAGAACTTATGTTAGACACAATTTTAGCAGGATTAATTTCATGGATTGAAAGCGTAATATCAGGCATGGGAGCATGGGGAATTGCCCTGTTGATGGCAATTGAATCATGTAATATTCCGCTGCCGTCAGAAGCCGTTTTACCCTTTGCGGGATACTTAGTGAGCAAGGGTGTCATGAATTTTCACATAGCAGCATTCGCAGGGGCTATCGGTTGTGTTATAGGCTCTGTTCCGTCATATTATCTCGGGTATTTTGGCGGAAGAAAATTTTTTGAAAAATACGGCAAATACATGCTCGTTTCAAAAAAAGATTTGGAAGAAGCGGACAAATGGGTTGATAAATACGGCGACTGGGCATTTTTCTTATGCAGAATGTTACCCGTTATAAGAACATTTATTTCCCTTCCCGCAGGTATTTTAAAGGCAAGAAAAAGAACATTTTTCACCTTAACATTCCTCGGTTCTCTTGTATGGAGTTATGTTTTGGTGTATGTCGGAGTTAAACTCGGAGAACATCTGGATAAATTAAAAGCCATCTGGCACAAATTTGACATTATAATAATTTTGGCATGCCTTATATTAGGCGGTATATATATCTACAAACACATTAAACATTTAAAAGAAGATTAGTTTATAATCATTGTATGACAGTCTGTACCGCCGGTTTTAATCAAATTATACTTATCCGCAAGTTTTTCAATGGTATCCGGATGAGAGAATTTAAGATATTTACGCCATCTGGGATAAGTGTAATAAACTTCCAGCCCGTCTAACCCCATTTCAGCCAAATCTTTTACAAAAGACTCCATACTCAATGCCCAGCAGCACGCAGGATGAGCCAAAACAGCAATTCCACCTGCATTATGAATAGCATTTATAAGTTTTTTTATATCACGTTTTGCAAAAATTCTGAGTATATCTTTTTCCGTTCCTGCCTTATCTTTTGAGTAAAATTCTTTCATGCCTTCATTATTAACATCTATACCGTATGCCAGCAAATGAAGGAAAATATATTTATACCAGACATCAAATTCAACACCTGTTATTGCTCCGCAATCAGGATAATCAATATGCCCCTGAACCGTGTTGTGGTCTGTTATTGCAAAATATTTATATTTACCCGCCGCCTGAGAACAAATATCAGAAAAATCTCCCAAACCATCAGAATAAGCGGTATGTATATGAAGATTAACCCTATTATTTTCGTAATCATCTTTTGTAAAAGATTTTATAATCTCTCTGCAATTTTCCACCTATACATTTACCCCCTTTTGTAATAAAATTATAATACTACAAAGGAGCGGTTATGTCTAAAGACGGAATTAAAAACAGTGTTTGGGGTGTACTGTTTGAGGGTATAAAAATATACTTTTCAAACATAGATAAATTTGTCTTATATATGCTTTATCCCGTATTCGGACAAATATTCGGGATATTGTTATCCTTTGGTTTGTCACTGGGATTTGCGGAAAAAGTTGTTGAAAAAGTTGACAATCCGCTTCATGCAATACTTGTTGTTGTACTTCTTGCACTCCCCGGTCTTTTGATTTTTGCAAACGCATTCTGGGAATTTATGGTAGCTTATGTTTCATTAAACTCAATGACATACGGAGCAATAACAACTGGAAAAGTTTATGATATACCTTCGCATAAAGCAGTTGCGACTCAGAGATTATGGCATTTTATAGGTTTATTAATGCTAGTCGGAATTTTGTGTTCCCTTGCAACGAGCATATTTTTTATAATTCCAGGATTTATTCTCTGGATATACTTTATCCTTGTTTATCAGGTATTCACGTTTGAACAGGACGGACAATTACAGGATAATTTCAAACGCAGTTTTGTTTTAATCAGGGGAAATTGGTTCAGGACATTTATCCTTATGTGCGTTTTAACCTTCTTTTCAATATTTATAATTACGGAAGGAATAACCGTCGTCTTTGATTATCTAAATCTTTCAGAAAAAATCTATTTAGGTTTTACGATGTACACAAATATGATACCGTTAGATTTGGTCAACCAAATTTTAGTACATCTTAAAATGCCTCTGATTACACCGCATTTAATAGCACAATGGGTATGGTTCTGCATAATTTCGTTTGTTGTAACCGGAATGACACTACCAATAAGAAGCATCTGCTGGACTCTTTGGTATCTCAGCCTGACGGACAAACAGCCTCAAATAGTAAAATCACAGACTAAAAAACAAAAAAGAGGCAGAAAACGTGCCGAAAACTATGAGGATGAATAATGTTTATCTGCAAAAATTGTAAATCAAAAGACAAATTTGAGTTGATGTTTTCACCTGATTACACGGGAAACAGAGATTTTTCACAGCGTTACAATGAAAAAGGCGAGATTGAAATTTCTGTTGACGGCTATACTTTTGTGCCAGATTTACAATTTATGAACGACCATGCCGTTTGTCGTTACTGCGGACAGATATATATGTGGGACTATGAATAAAGGAGAAATATATGACAAGACTGGAAAACAGAAATAATGACGAAACAAGAAAGATAAAATTTACAAAAAATTATACCAAGCATGCTCTCGGTTCGGTACTCGTTGAATTTGGGGATACAAAAGTAATAACAACGGCATCCGTTGAAGAAACAAAACCAAAATGGATGACAAAAGAAGACCCCAGAGGCTGGTTAACGGCAGAATACTCACTTCTTCCGTCTTCAACCTCAACAAGATGCCAAAGAGAAAGAACAAAAATTTCAGGAAGAACTCAGGAAATACAACGACTTATCGGAAGAAGTCTGAGAGCATGCGTTGATTTGGAAAAGATGCCCGATTTAACAATAACAATTGATGCAGACGTCATTCAGGCAGACGGCGGAACAAGAACGGCAAGCATTTGCGGAGGCTTTGTTGCTCTGTCTTGTGCAGTTGAAAAACTTTTGGCAAACGGAGTTTTAAAAGAAAACCCGATAATTGAACCCATTGCGGCAATATCAGCGGGCATAGTTGACGGGGAAGTTAAATTAGACCTCAATTATGAAGAAGATTCTCATGCTCAGGTGGATTCAAATGTTGTACTCACAAAAAGCGGTAAAATCATTGAATTTCAGACAACGGCAGAGGGTGAACCCTATACTTATGACAAGATGATAGAGATTTTTAACCTTGCGCAAAAAGGAATAAAAGAAATTATTGAAAAATATTAAAATTTGATGTATTTTGCTATGATAAAAAAGGTTTTATGTATTGCATTAGTGTTAGGTCTTACAGGGGTTGCTTTTAATTCTGCCTCTGCAAAGAAGCAAGAACCCGCAGTTTCAACACAAGGAGTTGAAGATTTAGATCAGGATGTGATAAACTCAAAACCGTCACTTGAGGAAAATTATGACCTCAAAGCAAAAATTAAAGCCAGAAAACAATATTTTAAATATAAAAAGAAAATTAAAAAACAGGATAAATTAAGAACAAAAACAATTAATGAGATAGAGTATTTGAATAAGAGGATGGAGGTAAAAAAGAAACAACTTGAATCTTTTAACCCACCCTCAGAGTCTGAGAAAGGAGACGAAGAAGAATGAAAAAATTAGTATTATCATTAATGGCAGTATCTGTTATTGCATTGGGAACAGCAGCAAACGCTACAAATCCTGTAAGCAGCTGGTTACACAATACCGCAAACAGCATTACACAGGCTGAAAACGACTTGACACAAGCACAAAAAGACCAGCAAAAAGCCTACGAAAAAAGACAAAAAGAACTTAAAAAAGCACAACAAAAAAGAGAAAAAGAATTGAAAAAACAACAGGCTGAATACAACAAAACTGTTAACGAACAAAAAACTTTCTGGTCAAACCAAAAGAAATTCTGGAAAGGTTTGTTCACATTTAACTAACAATTAAGTGTAAATAATAAAAGAGCCGAAGTTTACAATTTCGGCTCTTTTGTTGTATAAGAACTTTCTCCATGTTATTATACAAACGTCAGACAAGGAATATAAAATAGCATGATAATCCAAAACGATATACAAACCATGACGGGTGCAAAAATTCTCACAGAAACGCTTAAAGAATTGGGCGTTGATACTGTTTTCGGATACCCCGGAGGAATCGTACTGGATGTATATGACCAGTTGTATAAAGACAACTCAATAAAACACATTTTAACCCGACATGAACAATCAGCCGTACATGCAGCAGAAGGTTATGCAAGAGAAAGCGGGAAATGCGGAGTAGTCCTTGTAACATCAGGTCCCGGTGCTACAAATACGGTTACAGGAATAGTAAATGCCTATCTTGACGGATATCCGCTAATTGTCATAACCGGTCAGGTAATGAGTAATTTAATCGGGAAAGATGCATTTCAAGAAGCAAATATTTGCAATATTACAAAATCTTGTACAAAAAAGACTTACCAAATTCTTAATGCAAGTGATATAAAGAACACCCTAATTGATGCATATAATACTGCAATGTCAGGTAAAAAAGGACCTGTTGTAATTGATATTGTTAAAAATGTATTCAAAGAAAATGCACAATATAAACCATCTTTTTCAGAAAAAAATATTATAACAAAGTTTTCAAATATTGATACAACAAATCTTGAAAATGCAATAAATCATTCTCAAAAGCCGGTAATTGTTGCAGGGGGCGGAGTTAAGCATTCTCAAGCCGAAGATGAGCTTTTGAAGTTTGCAAAATTAACAAATATCCCTGTTATATCAACAATGATGGGACTTGGCACATATCCACAGGATGATGCGAATTACTTCGGAATGATAGGAATTTTCGGAGATAACTCCGCTAACGAACTGCTAAAACAGTCAGATATTGTAATATCATTAGGCGCAAGATTTAATGACAGAATAACAAGTCGTAATGAAATTTGCGGGAAACTATTTCAGATTGATATAAATGAAAATGAAATATCAAGAGTAATAATAGCAAACGACTTCATCATCGGGGATATAAAAGAAGTTTTAAAATGTATTAAAACGAAAAAAGATTTCAGTAATTGGACAAATGAAGTTCAACAACTGAGAAAACTGAACAAAATACACAAAACGACAACAAACATGCTTCATTCCTTTGAAGTTATCAGGGAAATTGAAGAATTTACAAAAGGAGAAGATATAACTTTCACATCAGAAGTCGGACAACATCAGCTCTGGGCTGTTCAAAATCTAAAACTTTATAAAGAAAGAAAAATCTTTGTTTCGGGCGGTTCAGGTACAATGGGTTTTGGATTACCTTCTGCAATCGGTTCTGCGGTTGCCGGCAATAACAGACCGGTTGTATGTATAACAGGTGACGGCTCATTCCAGATGAGCCTGCACGAACTTGCGACATGTAAAGATAACGATTTAAACATAAAGATTATAATATTGAATAACGGATACCTTGGGATGGTTCGTCAGTTACAGGAAAAATTCTGTGACGGCAGATATTCACAGACAAAGATTTCAAACCCCGACTTTGTAACATTAGCAAAAAGTTACGGAATTGAAGCACTCAGAGTGACATCTCGCTCTGAGGTAAAAACAGCACTGGGACGTGCATTCTCAAACGACAAAACATTTATTATTGATTTTACGGTTGAACCAATGGAAACATTGTAAAATATTTGATAAATTTTGAAAAATGTATTACCCTATAAGAAGGAATTATGACTTGGACAATAAAATAAAGCGAGAGGAAATGATAAAAGAGATTAAAACCATATATTCAGGGAGATTAAAGTCGGCTGACCCGTTTACAACGACACCGAATATTGCATCAATGAACCCGACAGAAAAAACTGTCGTGAAAAAACACACATTTTTTAACAGCGTAATTGACAAACTAAACATTATCGTTGAAAACAAATAGTTTAATAAGAACACTTTTTACATCCGCCCGAGCAGTTTCCTCCACAGCCGGAATTTAATAAATCTGTAAAATCAAATACCCTGTCGTTTAGAACCGCATCTGCAACAGCAGGATAAATTTTTTCGCATGCTCTGTCTATCTCTTTGCAATATTCATCAAACGTTGTTGTAAGAGTAATAAGAATCGGGTATTGAGCCAGAATTTTTCCTGTACAGAGATTTTGAACAGTTACACCGCTGACTTTAACCCCTGATATATAAGCATCACTAACAGAGTTTTCACCATCAAACGATGGCAACAAAGACGGATGAAGATTTAAAATCTGACCTGAAATTTGCGGTGGCAACACATCATTATAATCATAAAGAGCAATTACATAACAGTTTGTCACATCAGAAAGTTTTTCAAATTGAACAATTTCAACCCCTTTTTCGTAAAAATACCGCAAAAAGGAGTTTTTTAATTTTTCGTCAATAATTCCTATACGCTTGTTCATAAAATAATTTTACTACAAAATGTATTTTGAAAAATATCCAAATCATGCTAAGATTTTTCTATGCAGGAATATATAATTAAAGAAATTTCAAATACGAACATCGAGCAAGAACTGACAAAAATCGGCTTTGATTCATCTTATACGCATAGGGCAAAAGATAAATTTATTTACAAAAATTTCAAAATATATGACCTTACACCTGCTCAGGCAAATATACTAAAACAAATTGCTCTCTCCGTTGGTGCTGATTGCGGAACTCACAGGGAAGTTATAACGGGGAAAGCCGAAAAATCAGATTGTATTTTGGGCGGGAGCATTTCACAACTGGAAAAGATTTCTCAAAAACTTTCTCATCAGCCGTTTGGTCTGAAATTCCTCGGAGAAAAGATTTTAAACTGCATTTGCGATACCCCCCATCAGACAAAAATCATCGGTATATTGAATATTACAACAAATTCCTTCTCTGACGGCGGAGAATTTTACGATTTTAAAGCCTCAGTCAAACACTTAACTCAACTGATAAAAGACGGAGCAGATATTATTGATATAGGTGCAGAGTCAACAAAGCCTTATTCCTCACCGGTTTCACCCGACAAACAACTTGAAAAACTTTTGCCCGTTCTGAATTATATCAAAGAAAACAATATAGAAATCCCGATAAGCATAGATACGAGAAGTTCTGTCGTTGCAGAAGAATGTATAAAGGCGGGAGCAGTGATAATAAACGATGTTTCAGGATTTGATTATGATACAAATATGGCAAACATTGTGTCAAAACACGGAGTGCGTGTTATAATTCAACATTCAAAAGGAGAACCTGAAAATATGCAGAACAACCCTGTATATGATTCTTTAATTGATGAAATCTATTTATCCCTGAATAATAAGATTAATTATGCCATATCAAACGACATAAAAAAAGAAAATATCATAGTTGACCCCGGAATAGGCTTTGGTAAAACCAAAGAAGATAATTTTGAAATTATTAATCGATGGAAAGAATTTAAAACCCTCGGCTGTCCTGTTCTCATCGGACTTTCCAGAAAAAGCCTGCTCTCAATTCCCAATGCGGCAAATGAAGAAAAAGATTTATATACCCTTGCATTAAACAGTAATTTAATACAAGAGGGAATAGATTATATAAGGGTTCACAACGTAAAGATACACAAGACTTTTCAAAATATTATCCTCTAAATATGCCCTGCCAACGCTTTTAATAAACCTTTCCGATTTCAGATAATATTTGCATGAGCATTAAATCGGGAAAACTATTTGTAATATTTCTAGTTGGGATTATATTTATTGCCGCATTTTACGACTATTTTAATCACACCTACATTAAAGCTGAATTTAAAAAGACCGACCCGATGCCGCCGAGAATGGGGGTGTATTATCAGGGCTACCGGCTCGGAACAACAAGAAAAGTCAGAATTTCAAAAGATTTTAAGACCACATATTTATACATCACTCTTAACCAAAGAGGGTTGCACCTGCCCAAAAACATTACGGTAGAGGTTAAGAATTATGATGAAGATACAAAATATGTTGACATAATATACCCGCCGGCACCTATGATACGATATATAGAAACAGGGGATGTAATAAAAGGGAAAAGCGAAAGTTCAGAAAGTTACGGTATTTCAAACACAAATCAGGCGCACATCGACAGCCTTGCAGCAAAGGGAGAAAGTCTGCTGAGTTCCGCAGCAAAAACAACTGATGCTCTCACCGATTTGTTTGTACTTATGAATGAAATTTTGTCGGAAAACAGAGAAAATCTTTTTGTTTCTTCAACATCATTAAAAAATAGTATGCAAAATTTTGAAACAACAACAGATAATTTGAAAGATTTATCAGGAAAACTCAATGGTGAAATAACAAATGAAATAATAAAAAACAATGCCCAAAACATTTCTGACATCACCAAAAACTTTGCAGACAGTTCAAAGAATTTCAACAAAACAAGTTCTGATTTTTCTGTTCTTATCCCAAAATTAAGCGAATTAACAGAAATAGCAAAAGCAACATTATGTAACCTGAACGCTGTGACATTAGGTCTGGGTGACACATTGAGAAAGCGTTTTGGAGGGATGAGAGTGCTGTTTGGACAACCGCTTAAAAATAACAAATAAAAATTTTGTAAATAAATGTTAAGATAAACAA
>CAMHMW010000070.1 GCA_946186335.1 uncultured Candidatus Melainabacteria bacterium | reverse complement strand
TCTATCGTTTCGTTGATAACATTTTTGAAATCAGTTTCATCTAAGCCTTTATATACTTCCGATAATGCTATTAACTCGGGTAAAATCGCCTGAGTTTCAGGATTATCAACAAATTCCGTGTATAAATGTTCTATTAATTCTTTCACATTATTTACGGTATATATCAATTTGTCAATTGTAGATTTTACATTTATTAATATTTCATCATCAAATGTAACTTCAGCCATCATTTCATTTATTCGGGCAAATGTCAGAGGGCTTTCATCTACCAGAAAAACGCTCAATAAATTTTTTTGCGCTTTTTGTAAAATCGTTTGATTTTTTGTTACATTCTTAACAATTCTTTCTTCCTGCGGAAGATTTGCACGTTCAAAAACCCTCATCTCATTACGTATAGCATTGGCATCTATTCCAAGAGTCTGAGCAACCATATCGATATACTCTGAACGAATTATACGATTTTTTATCTCCGCCAGAACCGGAATAATACTTTTTACGTACTGTGCTTTTTCCTGCGGAGTTTTAAAATTATCTTTTTGTTTAAAAATCTGTTCTAACTGAAAATCAATAAATAACGGGGCTTTTTCCATATACATTTTATAAGCATCCGCACCGACAGAACGTACAAATTCATCGGGGTCTTTACCCTCAGGTGGTGCTATGACACGAATTTCGCAGGCATACTTATCTTTATCGGAGGCAACATAACTTTCATCAAACTGTTTTATATCACCCAAACCTTTAAAAACATCCCTTATAATTTCAGCCCCTCTGGTTGTTGCTTTCTGCCCCGCACCATCAGTATCAAAGGACAGATAAATTTTTCGGGATTTTGTGTATCGGGAAAGCAGTTTAACGTGGTCTGCGGTAAGCGATGTTCCGCAGGATGCCACACAGTTTTCTATCCCATGAGCCTGAGAAGAAATTACATCAAAATAACCCTCCATTATAATAACCGCATCTTCTTTTTTAATAGCATCTTTTGCGGTGTATAAACCGTATAACAGTTTGCTTTTATTATATATAAGTGAATCGGATGAATTTAAGTATTTAGGATTTTGACCGTCCTCCAACGCTCTTGCTCCAAATGCGACATACTCACCGTTTTCATTTTGAATAGGAATTATTACTCTGTTTCTGAACCTGTCTATATATCCGCCCTTGTCACTTTTTAAAACCAATCCGGCTTTTTCCAGAACGTCGTTCGAAAAATCTTTTCGCAGTTCATCATATAATGCGGTTGAAGATTTTGAAGCAATACCTATGTGAAATTTTTTAATAATATCAGAACCGATACCGCGTTTTGTCAGATACTTTAAGGCAATAGCCGCATTTGGGTCTTTATCCCTTATCAAAAGGTCATTATAAAACTCCGCAGCCAGTTTGGTTGCCTTAAGCATTTGCTCTTTTAATTCCTTCACACCTTCCCCTTTTGAGTGTGATTTCGGAACCTCAAAACCAAATCTGTCCGCAAGTTCAATAATCAGGTCTTTAAATTCAATATTGCGGGTTTTCATTATGAATTTTAAAGCATCCCCCGCTTCTCCGCAACTGAAACACTTATAAATACCCATGTGAGGGGTTACACAAAAAGACGGATTTTTGTCCTTATGAAACGGACAAAGTCCCCAATAACTGTTACCACGCTTTTTTAGAACAACCTGTTCGGATATAACATCAACAATATCCAGACGGTCTTTAATCTTTGCAACTAATTCTTCCCACGTACCTGACATGATTAAATTGTAACATCAACATAAATTTTCGTGTAATAAATTCATATTTTTGGAGGATACAAGTAATTATGAAGAATAACAGACCCTGAATAAAATTCTGAGTCTGCTAATTCACAAAATTACCAATACGATACTTGCACATCTTTTATATTAAATATTTGCAAGTTTTTTATAAAAATCATTTGCCTGTTCAAATTTGTATGCAAAATTAAATAATCTTGCCTCCTGCAATTGCGGAGCAAGTATCTGCAAACCGATAGGCATGCCCTGATCATCAAAACCGGCGGGAACACTGATACCCGGAAGTCCCGCAAGGTTGCAACTGATTGTTGCAATATCTGTCAGATACATCGCAAGAGGATCTGATGATTTTGCACCCAAATCAAATGCCGTATTCGGACAAGTCGGTGAAATCAATACATCAACCTGTTTAAATGCCTCATTAAATTCTTCGGTTACAAGAGTTCTCATCTGCTGAGCCTTTTTGTAATAAGCATCATAATAACCTGATGACAGAGCATAAGTTCCAAGCATTATACGGCGCTTAACCTCGGGTCCGAAACCTTCCGCTCTTGATTTTGTGTATAATTCCATCAAATTCTTAGCGTCAGGGTGTCTGTAACCGTATCTTACACCGTCAAATCTTGCAAGGTTTGAAGAACATTCTGCCGTTGCAAGAATATAGTATATTCCTATAGAATATTTTAGTTTTTTAAGAGAAATCTCAACAATTTCACAACCTAGTTTTTTGTACGTTTCAATAGCATTTTGCAATGCTTTCTGAACCTCTGGTTCCAAACCTTCTTCCATAAGTTCTTTTATAACACCGACTTTTTTACCTTTAATATCATCATTGAGATTTTTTGCAAAATGTTCAACAGGTAAATTAAGTGATGTTGAATCTTTCGGGTCATAACCCGAGATAACTTCCAATAAATTAGCGGCATCTTCAACCGTTCTTGCAAACGGACCTATTTGGTCAAGAGATGATGCAAAAGCGATTAAACCGTAACGTGAAACTCTGCCGTAAGTAGGTTTCATACCGACAATACCGCAAAAACTTGCAGGAAGACGAATTGAACCGCCGGTATCAGAACCGAGAGCTAATGTTGCCTCGCATGATGCAACACTTGCCGCAGAACCGCCCGATGAACCTCCGGGAACTTTATTCAGATTCCAAGGGTTATGAACTTTGTTAAATGCTGAGTTCTCATTTGATGAACCCATTGCAAATTCGTCTAAATTCGCTTTTCCGACAATCGGAACCAAATTACCTAACAATTTTTCGGTGACAGTCGCATTGAACGGTGATACAAAGTTTTCCAAAATCTTACTGGATGCGGTTGTTCTTGAACCGATTAAATTCATATTATCTTTCAGTGCAAGCGGAATACCTGCCAAAAGCGGTAATTCTTCTCCTTTTGCAATTTTTTCATCAACTTTTTTTGCGGTTTCAAGTGCAGTTTCTTTTGTCAAAGAATTGAATGCACCTAATTTATCTTCAACAGAGTTTATTCTGTCAAACGCAGCCGTTGTCAACTCTACAGCGGAAATTTCTTTATTTTTTAACGCTCTGCTCTGTTCTGAGGCAGATTTTTGTAAAAGCTCGTTCATATTTTCTCCTTAAAAAGCTAATCTTCAGGAAGATATTATGACAAACATGATGAAAAGTGAATAAATTTTTACTTTATTTAACGATAATACGGGAACCCCCTCAAAAAGTATTGATGGAATGACGTAGTTTCCTCGTGCTTTAAGAAGGGGCTCATTAGGGTAAATAATTCGCAATCAGAACTATCCGCCCAACTGCTTTTTAAAATCTTTTCCGCCGACTATACGTAAATGACGACTGTCGCCTTCACCGACGGATTTACTTTCAAGATTATGCTGTTCAACAAGTTCGTGTTGAAGTTTTCTGATTTGAGTATTTTGAGGAGTCAGTTCAACTTCACCCTCACCTGCCAAAACTTTTTCGATAGCTGCTTTTGCTTCATCAAGTGCCTTTTCCGTTATGTCATAAAAAGTCTGACGTTCATTAAGTTCTGCTATATCAAGCGCTTCTTTTATAACTTTTTGTATTTGTGCCATTGAGTTTGTTTTGACATAGAATATCTGTAATCTGTTTTCCTCAGCCGTACTGAGAACTTTTGCCCCGCCTTTAATAAAGTTTTTGTGCGCAATTACAATATCCGCATCATCTATGTTGCGCGTAATTTCAGCGTTCAGGTCAAGTCTTTCTATAACCTTTTCCGCAATACTTCTTGAAACGGCATACAGGTATATTTTTTTGTATTTTTTAATGTCCTCGACATATTTTTGTCTTGAAAAACTGAATTTCAGGCTCTCAGGATGCTCAATTTTATCGTCAAGCAAATTGATTTTGTCAAGAACTGTCGGATTTTTTGGTTGTTGTGCAACGTTGCTTTCAGAGAATGTATAAACTTTGTCAACTTTACGGATTTCGGGTCTGATAGGCCATCCTCTAAGGATATAATCAACCGCTTCTGCCGTATTTTTATATACAGCGAGGGTGTTTCTGTCAAGAATTTCAATTACAATATCAAATGTCGGCTGCTTTTCACGTTCAAGAACGGTTTTTTGGGATGAACGGCGTTTTGCCTCATCATCACCAAGTGTTACGGACTGAATACCGCCGACCAAATCAGATAGTGTCGGGTTCTTTATCAAACTTTCCAGACTGTTACCATGTGCGGTCGCAATAAGTACAACGCCACGCTCTGCAATAGTTCTTGCTGCCTGTGCTTCGGCTTCCGTACCGATTTCGTCAACCACAATAACCTCAGGAGTATGATTTTCAACCGCTTCAATCATAATATCTTTTTGGTATTCGGGCTGACGAACCTGCATTCTTCTTGCATGTCCGACAGCAGGATGAGGAGTGTCACCATCTCCCGCAATTTCGTTTGATGTATCAACTATTACAACTCTTTTGCCGAGTTCATCAGCAACAAGTCGTGAAATTTCTCTTAATTTCGTTGTTTTCCCGACCCCCGGACGACCGAGAAATAATATACTTTTGTCCTGCAAACAAATATCTTTTATACAGGAGATAGTTCCGGTAACAACACGACCGATACGGCAGGTAAGCCCTACAACCTTGCCCTGTCTGTTTCTTATAGCACTGATTCTGTGTAAAGTTCCCGGTATCCCCGAACGGTTGTCGGATGTAAATTCCTGAACATGCGATGTTATATGCTCAATATCTTCAATCGTTACCTCAACATCTCCGACATACTCAATCTTTCCGTCAGAATGTCTTATCTCGGGCACCCTGCCTATATCAACCACAATCTCTATGGCATCATCCATTTTGGCATAATCCAGCTGATCCCTGATTTTTGGGGGCAAAATTTCAACTAATTTGTCTAAATCATTTTGAAATTGTATATTGCTCATATATTCGCTGCCTTTCTATTTTGATTATAACAAAATATTCTATGGCTATTAGTTGCGATTTATTGTGTAATATATCTTCTATATATATTATACCCCATGTAACGGTTTTTTTACCACATGTGTTTACTATTTTTGTAGCAATTTTAACAAAAATTTACATTCCTAATTGGGTTCAAAGCGTGTAAAATCAACACTTTTCATTTTAAAAAATGCAAAAATTATAAATTTATCATCCGATAGATTGAACTTTTAAAAACATCTTTACAAACAGACATAATATAAGAATTTTTGATTAATATTTGTTTACATGCCATACATTAAACCAAACGGCTAACTGTTCTGCAGTCAGGTACATTTACCCCTTTTGCATTTACCTCTGTTTGTTATAGAATATTGTTGTGAGTAAGGTTACAAAAGGAAAGGGAACTTAATATGACAAAACTTTCACCATTACAAATTGAAAGATTAAAGTATCAACCGAAGCTTCCTGCAAGTTTGCAAAACGGCGTAAACTCTCTGGAAATGCTCGAAGGCTCTGCTACACAATCAGTCAGAGATCAGGAACAAATTAAAAATTTATTTTTTAATACTTACGGAAAACCAACCGTAACTTTTAAATCAACATCAAATTCCTCCGCATCAAAAGTGAGAAATGTAGGGGTAATCTTGTCCGGCGGACAGGCACCCGGCGGACATAACGTAATTGCAGGGTTATATGATGCGTTAAAATCAGCAAATCCTGAAAATAAATTGTACGGATTTTTAGGCGGGCCATCAGGTATTATTGACGGTAAATATATTGAATTTACTGATGAATTTATCAATGAATACAGAAATACCGGCGGTTTTGATATTATCGGTTCAGGCAGAACAAAATTGGAAACAGAAGATCAATTTCAAGAATCATTAAAAGTATGTCAAAAACTTAATATTTCTGCTGTCGTTATCATCGGTGGAGATGATTCTAACACCAACGCCGCACTATTAGCTGAATGGTTTGTTAAAAATAATGCAGGAATACAAGTTATAGGTTGCCCGAAAACTATTGACGGTGATTTGAAAAACGAACAAATAGAAATTTCTTTCGGATTTGATACGGCAACAAAAACTTATGCCGAACTTATCGGAAATATTCAAAGAGATGCAAATTCCGCTAAAAAATACTGGCATTTTGTTAAAATTATGGGAAGAAGTGCTTCTCATGTTGCGTTAGAAGCAGCACTTCAAACTCAGCCAAATATAACTTTAATTTCCGAAGAAGTTGAAGAAAAACAAATGTCACTTGATTCTATCGTAAACTATATGTCAGATATTATCGTAAGACGAGCAGCCGCAGGTAAAAATTTCGGTATCGCAATTGTTCCGGAAGGTCTGATTGAATTTATACCCGAAATGAAATCAATGATTGCAAACTTAAACGACATTATGGCAGAACTTGAAACAGACCCGAGCTTCTTGGGCGCAACAAGTATGCACGACAAATTTGCAATAGTTGAAAGAAGATTAGATGATGATAAGGCTGTTGTTTACCGTTCACTTCCCGCAGGAATCAAGGCACAACTTTTGGCAGACCGTGACCCGCACGGAAATGTTCAGGTTTCTAAGATTGAAACAGAAAAATTGTTGATTGAAATGATTTCAAACAGATTATCCGAATTGAAATCACGCGGAGAATACGTTGGTAAATTCTCTGCACAGTCACATTTCTTCGGTTATGAAGGACGTTGTGCATTCCCGTCAAACTTTGATGCTGATTATTGCTATTCATTGGGTTACAACGCATTTGCTTTAATTAACTTCGGTTTGACAGGTTACTTATCATCAGTGAGAAACCTCACCGCACCGGCAAGCGAATGGATAGCAGGCGGTATTCCTCTTACAATGATGATGAATATGGAAAAACGTCACGGAGAAATGAAACCTGTTATTCAAAAAGCTCTTGTAAAACTCAACGGTCCTGTATTTAAACAATTACAAGACAACCGTGAAGACTGGGCTATGAATGACAGATATCTGTTCCCGGGTGCTATTCAATACTTCGGACCAAGTTCCGTTTGTGACATCACAACAGTAACTTTACAACTTGAAAGAAGTAAAGAATTAGCTCACGCATAATTTGATTATTTAACAATTAATACTTAACAACCGCTTCAGGAATTTTCTGAGGCGGTTGTTACATATTTTCTATAAAATCAACTGCGGATTTTTCAACGGATTTGTTCATAAATTTCAAACATTTGACAATTTCTTTACTCATCCCCTGAATATTTGCCAGTTTACGTGTTATCTCCGCCATAAACGTATAAAGCGCAAGAACTTCGCGTCTGTTTAATATAATATCCTGTCCGTTAATTTTAAACCAAGACTCGCAGGCATGACCTATGTCATCCTCCACGTCAAAACGTTTCAGGTGAATACAAACATGATTAGGTTTGTTGAAATCCATATACTGATATTTTGATTTATTATACGATTTTGAAAGAGCATACAGATATTTTGTAAAATCATTTCCTGAATTATCATCCGTTAAATCACAATGCAGTATAAGTTCATTGTATTGCTTCTCACCGTACCGTAAGGCGAATTGCAAGTCAGAATTTTGTGCCCCTGACGGCGGAAGATACGTCCCGAATTGTTTATAACTTTTTCTGAATATATGAAAATTATTTATACCTGTAAAAGATACTCTGTCCATATTGCTTATTAAACACTAAAAAAATTTTTTTTGCCTATTCAATGGCCTTTGCTCTTTCTATCTCTCCAAGTGCGACATATTTCAGTTTTTTCAAATCGGTCGCGGAAACAACTTTTTTATCTCCATGCGGTTTTACCAGAGATAATTTAACTTTGTCGGATATTACAACAACGGCATGTGACCCCCGTTTTTGGAGTACATCATATCCAAGTTCATTATATGCTCTTACAATATCGTCATAAGATGCTTTTATGTATTTAATTTTCTTCGTTTCTTTTAATTTCAGCAGAAATTTTACAGAAGATTTGCCGTAAAATGACGGATGATATCCTGAATATTGTTTTGTATCTAATGTAATGTTCATAATATTACCCGAATTATAACATACTCATAAAACTCTGCTGACCGCTACTCATAAACTCTGTTACCGATTTTTACTTTCGTCAGATACATAATTTCACATGCACCGTCCCCGCTTGAACTTCCGTTATCATCATCCCTTTCGATACTCGTTTCTGATTTTTCCCCGTTTCCATATAGTATATCAACAAGTTTTCCTTCAAGTTCGACATTTTCGTATTTTTTAATTTTATATAAAGCCGCTCTTATATTAGAATTTGCGGGAATTAAATGGGTGTGAGAAATCTGGGATTCCATATCATCATACGTATATCCGTTTTTCAACTGTTCAATATTTTTGCAGTTATAATGAAGCATTCGCCAACTATCATCATATTCCATACTTGAAGCAGAACAATTCTTTTTAAAAAAACCTTTATTTGCCAAATCACTCCACACAATTCCAATATCAAACAAAGCAACATCATCAAAGGGTGTATTTTCGGGGAAAAACGAATTTGTCGCTATTACCATTCCTGAAATTTTATAATAAGCAACCGGCAGCAGTTCGTATGTTTTATGACTTTTGAGAGATGTATATTCAAATTTTGTTCTTTCTTTTGAATAATATTTGTAAAGCTCCTGAACCGGCTCGTTACTTATGTCTATAATTTTATTGTCATAGGATGTAATATGGGCAGAATTTGCACTAATCCAATTACTTACCGGTTTATGCAAAACAATAATTAATATTATTATAACAAGTATAACAATTATGCTGCCATATATGATATTTTTTC